>NZ_MRUJ01000015.1:0-17964 GCF_002099325.1 Frankia sp. KB5
CGTCGCGGCGTCAGGACGCTGTGGGCGATGACGTCTCCACCGGAAGAGTCGATATCGCTACCGTCAGTTATGTAGTCGCCTGGACCTCCCCCGAGGTCGAGGCGCATGGTCTCCAGAGCCAGAAGGAGTGTTGATGATGTCTGCGCAGAGCACGACGAGGCAGGGTCCTCCCGGCCCGGATCCGGACGACCGCACCGACGCCGTCACGCGGGCCGAGGCCGAGGCCCGGATCCTCGGCGAGGTCACGGAGCTCCTGCGGGAGGTGATCGGGGAGGAGTACGTCGTGGACATGGAGATCACGATGGCCACCTCGTTCAATCAGGATCTCGAGCTGGAGAGCATCGAGTTCGTGGCGCTGGCCGACCGGCTGCGTGGGCGCTACGGCGAGGCGGTGGACTTCGTCGGCCTCCTTGCCGACATGGACGTCGACCAGGTGATCAACATGCGGGTCGGCGAGGTCGTCCACTTCATCGTCGACAGCCTCCCGACGCTGGCGCCGGCGGGATCGGCCTGAAGGCCCGTGGCTGAGATCATCGCGAACGGGATCCGGCTGCACGTGCAGCGACTGGCGCCCAGGGGCGGAGCGTCCACGGACTCGCCGGTCGTCGTGATGGTGCACGGCATGGTGATGGACAACATCTCCAGCTTCTACTTCACGCTGGGCAACTGCCTCGCCGATGCCGGCTGCGACGTCATCTGCTACGACCTGCGCGGCCATGGGCGCAGCGAGCGGACCCGCGGCGGCTACGAGCTGGCGGACTCGATGGCCGATCTGCTCGGGCTGCTCGACGAGCTCGGGGTGGATCGYCCGGTGCACCTGGTGGGTAACAGTTACGGCGCCACGATGGCGCTGGCTTTCGGGCTGGAGTTCACCTCCCGGGTGGCGAGCCTGACGCTGATCGAGCCGCCGTTCCTGATCGAGGGTCTTGGCGAGGAGATGGCCCGATCGCTGACCCAGATCCTCGTCGCGATGACCGACGAGGAGGTCCAGGAGTGGTTGGACAACGGCGCCGGACGCGTGGCCAGCCGCGCCACCCGGGCCGCGCAGCGGCTGCTGCAGGAGACGACGATCGCCACCGACATGCTGGCGACTCCGCCGTTCTCCACCGAGGCGCTGGCCGCGCTGAACGTCCCGGTGCTCGCGGTGTACGGGGAGAACTCCGACATCATCGGGCAGGCTGCGGGCCTGGCCGCGCTGGTGCCCGAGTGCACCCTGATCGTCCTGGAGCACCACACGCACATGGTGCTGCGGGAGGCCGCGCACTACCTGCGGGACCTGCTGCGGTGGTGGTTGTTCCGCCGCCAGACGCCGCCGCCGCCCTACGTGCGCGCGAACGGCCGGCGCTTCGCCACCCCGGACTGGGTGACGCAGCGGGTGCCGCCGCCCGATCTCAACGCCGAGCGCCGGCCGGCCCCGATCTCGGCCGACGCGGCAGTTGCGGCCGGCGAGGGGCGTGAGGGGCGAGGGGCGTGAGAAGAGTCTGATGAGCCGCGTGCTGTTCGTGGTGCCGCCCCTGACCGGGCATGTCAACCCGGCGGTCGGGGTCGCCGCCGAGCTGGCCGCCCGTGGTCACGAGGTGGCGCTCGCCGGGTACGCGGGCGTCATCGGATCGTTGATCCCGCCGGAGCTGGCCCTGCTGGCGTTACCCGAGGCGGGCCTGGGCGAGAAGTGGTCCCGGATCCAGGACGCGTCTCGGGCGCTGCGGGGGCCGGCGTCGCTGAAGTTCCTGTGGGAGGACTTCCTGCTCCCGCTCGGCTCGATGATGGCCCCGGCGATCGACAGGATCATCGACGACTTCCAGCCCGACCTGCTCGTCATCGACCAGCAGGCGGTGGGCGCCGCGCTCGTCGCCCGTCGCCGGGGCCTGCGCTGGGCGACCCTCGCGGCGACCTCCGCCGAGTTCGACAATCCTTACGGGGTGCTCGCGGGCCTGGGGCAGTGGGTCGTCGACCGCCTGCGGGAGTTCCAGACCGGGCACGGAGTGCCGCCCGACGAGGCTGCCATCGGGGACCTGCGCTTCTCCGAGGTGTTGACCCTCGTCTTCTCCGTCCGGGAAATGCTGCACAATCCCGGGATCCCGGACTACGCGGTCTTCGTCGGCAGCGCGGTCGGGAAACGGGCCGGGGCGGGCGAGTTCCCCTGGGACTGGCTCGACCCGGCCCGCCGGGCGGTGCTCGTCTCCCTCGGCACGGTGACCCGGGAGGCCGGCGGTCGGTTTCTGCGGGCGGCGGCCGAGGGGCTGCTCGGCCTGCCCGAGCGGGTACAGGCGATCGTCGTCGCCACACCCGGGCTCGTTGACGACCTCGCCGCCGCGGCGCCCGACGATCTGCTGGTCGCGCCGTTCGTGCCGCAGGTCGCGTTACTTCCGCGGTTGTCGGCGGTGGTGTGCCACGCCGGCAACAACACCGTCTGTGAGTCGCTGTCACACGGGGTTCCGCTGGTGGTCGCCCCGGTTCGCGACGATCAGCCGATCATCGGCGAGCAGGTCGTCCGTAACGGGGCCGGGGTGCGCGTCAAGTTCGGTCGGGCCGGACCCACCGCCGTGCGTTCCGCGGTGACGGCCGTGCTGGACGATCCGTCGTACCGGGCCGCCGCCGCCCGGATGCGGGCCGCCTTCGCCGCGGCCGGCGGGGTGGCCGCCGCCGCCGATCACCTTGAGAAGCTGGCGGTCTGATGCTCGGTCTGGCGGTCCGGTGATCGGTCTCGTGGTCTGATGCTCGAACGGTTCTGACGTCGTGCTGACATGGTTGCCGATCCTGGTGTGTGCCGGTCTGGCGATCAACGGTGTGCGGCTGCGCGGTCGGCTGCGTCGTCTCGACACCCTGCCGGCCTCCGGTCGCCCGGTGGACCCCGCGCATGAGTTCCTCGTCGCGACCGGGGTCCGCCTCTCCGACAGCGGCCGACGGGCGGCCARTTACCACGCCAGCCGGGACCGGCTCGACGTGCTCGACCTCGTCCCGGCGGACCTGACGGCCGAACGGGCGCTCGACCTCGCCCGGATGGTCGACACCCGCACCTACCGGGCCGACCGCTGCGTGCCCGGCCGCGGCGCCTTCCAGGCGCTGCTGGTCCACTCCGAGATTCTCCAGCGGGCTGGGATCACCCGCCGGGACGGTTTCGACCCGGTGGAGCTCGTCGACATCACCGAGCGGCTGAAGACCTTCGCCTCCGGCTCGACGGATCTGGCGGTGCTGCCGGGGCTGCGTGCCGCCCGGGACGACGCGGCGATGCGTGTCCGCGTCCAGCAGCGGGCCTACCGGTTCACCCGGCAGAACCAGCTCTTCCCGTTCGTACCCCAGATCGCCACCGCGATCGGCTTCCATGTGAACCAGCCGTTCGGCCTCGCGGCCATGGCGCTGTTCTGGTTCCAGCCGTTCTTCGTCTGCGCCGGCCGGGTGCCRCTGTCCCCGCGCGATCTCATTCGTTCTCCCATCGTGCGCATCCTCGGCGGGGTGCTGTTCGTGGTCGACTCCGTGCGGGCCGGCCGGGCGCAGGCCGTGAAGGCGGCTGAGGCGAAGGCCGCCGGGCTTCCTCCGGACCCGGTCAAGCATGCGGCCAGGCAGGAGACCGCCGCCAGCCGCGCCTCCTACTCCCAGGACGTCCAGGCCGGCCTCGACCGGTTCCTGCGCCACGACCGGGCCGACTGCCCCTGGTGCGGATCGGTCGAGCTCGCCACCCGGGTGGAGTCGCCGGACCTGCTCCTGCGCAAGCCCGGTTCCTTCCGGCTGGACGGCTGCGAGCGCTGCGGGCATGTCTTCCTCAACCCGTCGTTGAGCCCGGCCGGGCGTGAGTTCTACGACCGGGACCRCTACGACGGCCTGCGCACCGATGTCGCCGAGCAGGTCCTGGCCGCGATCGCCCGCGAGCGGCGCGAGCAGGCTGCCGCCGTCCGACCGTTCGTGGTGCCACGGACCTGGCTGGACGTGGGGGCCCGGTACGGTCACTTCGCCAACGCGGCCCGAGAGGTGTGGCCGAGGACGGTGTTTGACGGGCTCGACACCTTTCCCGGCCTGGCCAAGGGCCTGGCGCGCGGCTGGATCGACCACGCCCACTACGGCCGTTTCTCCGACGTCGTCGACAGCCTCGCCGGCCGGTACGACGTCATCAGCATGTTCGACTACCTGGAACGCCGCGACGACCCGTCGGCGGAGCTCGACGCCGTCGCGAAGGCGTTGCCGCCTGGCGGGCACGTCGTCTGCGAGCTGGCCAACGCCGACTGCCGRCAGGCCCGCTGGCTCGGCCGGTTCTGGCCCGGCTGGGCGGTCCCCGAGCGCGCCCACTTCATCCCCGCGGAGAACCTGATCGCCGCGCTGGAGGACCGGGGGCTGCGGCCGGTCGCGGTGCGCTTCGCCGCGGCGCGCCGTCCCGGTGGGCTGACCGGCGCCCTGCTGCTCGCCGTGGCCATGATCGCGCCACGCCCCATGCCGTGGCTGCCCCAGCAGGCCGGCCCGGTCGGCGCGGCCGGCCGCGTCCTGGTGATGCTTGTGGCCAGCCCCCTACTGGGACTGGCCCGCCTCCTCGACCGCCTTGCCGGCCGGTACGCGCACGACGCCCGGTACGCCGGCACCTACCTGATGATCGCCCGCAAGGAGCTCTGACCTCGGCGGACCGGTTGACCGGAATGTGCGGCGCGGCACAGGGATACGGGACGCGACGAACGAATGTCCCGCGGAGCTCAGGAGGCCAGCGCCCGCGGAGCGCGCGGCACCGACGCCGACCAGCCGCGGTCACGCAGCGCCCCGCCTACGAGGGAAGCCACCTCGGCCGGGGCGTCCCGCGCCAGGCGTGCCGGCAGACGGATGAGGAGCTGGCCGGTCGGCTCGGCGACGACCGTCGGCCCAGGGACCGTCGCCTGGATCTCCACCCGCACGCGCCACGGCTCGTACCAGACGTCGAGGCGCGCCATCGGCTCGTCCGCGGGCCCGTTGACACTCGGGGTCCCTACCGGCAACCCCCACTGGGCCTCGATGCGACGGTACATGATCTCGGTGAGGCGCGGCGCGTCCCGGCCCAGGTCGTCCAACGTCTCGGTGATCAGCGTCCGGCGGCTGATCGGACCACGCCGGGCCAGCGCGATCCGCAGGCTCGCGACGGTGACGAAACGTTGACGGACAGCGTCAACGAGCAGGCCCTGCGCGTCCGCGCGGGTAGCCGCCCACTCGGCCATGTCGATGACGGACCGGGCGGGGGCCGTCCGCCGGGGCAGGCGGAGGGGATCGATCTCGGTGATGTCGAGCCGAGCGCTGTGCCGCAGAAGCACGCCCGGTGGCGCGGCGATCCGGCGTTCGGTGGGCAGGAGAACCGTCACCGGGCCGGTGCCGTAGCCGTCCAGACCCGCGAGCCCCGCCGCGCAGGCGCCCGCGAGCACCGCGTCCGGGCCGACGGCCTGCAGGGCCCCCCACAGCTCCTGCATCCTCGTCACGGGTGTGGCGGTTGTGATCAGCACGCCGCGGAAGGGTTGCTGCCAGCGACCGTCGTTCAACCGTCGGCGGATCTCGTCGCGGGTGATGCCGGCGTTGATCGCATCGCGTATCGTGATCACGCCGGCCTGCATGGTGGCGATCTCCTGCCAGGAGAGTCGGCCAGGGTTATGGGCCATGAGAAGACGATGACGGTTGTCTGTCTGTTGGGCCAGAACCTTTTTCGGGCTGTGGATAACTTTCGGCTGTCTCCTTCCTGACGGCCGCGTTCCGGACCGGGTCAGCCATGCCCCGGGTGGTGGTCCCCGACGCCGGGAACCCATCCCCGCGCCCCCGGGTGAGTGCTCTGGCCGCCGGGACCGCCGGGACTGCCGGGGCCGCTGGGACGCGCCTTGGGCGGGACGAGCCGGTAGACCTCCTCGTCGGCCGGCGGTTGCTGGCCGATGCCCGGAAACCCGACGGGCGGGGCAGGCTCGATCCGACGCTGTTCCTCCGCGCCGGTCCGCGCAGGGCCGGCCTGGTCCGTACCGGCCTGGATCACGTCGGCTCCGGCGGTTCCGACGTGGTGACCCGCCAGGGGCGTGGCGGCCGCGTCAGGTACGGACCAGCGGTCGGCCGCGGAGACCCCAGGCAGCAGGACGGTGCCCGGATTGCAGTCCCCCGGCACCACCCGTCCCGCCCCATCGACCGGGTTGACCAGCAGGAACGCGGTCGCCGGCAGGGTCTGGACGGTGGTCGGCTCCACGGTGAACTCGTATACCCGCTGGGAGGTCGTGCCGTCGGTTGTCGAGTCGCTCACCGACGAGTTTGTCGTGCGCTGCCAGGTCTGCGATCGCGACGCCGTCACCGACTCCTGCCATCCGGCGTTCTTCGACGTGTTCTGCAACCAGGGCAGCAGCCGGGTGCCGTCGTAGGTCCGGCCGGTTCCGCCGCTGGTGCCGGTCGTCTCCGAGGTGCCGTCCTGGTAACCGACGCTGTCGCTGTCGCCGGCCGTGAAACTGCGCCCCACCTGGGCCGTCACCTGAGACATGACGAAGCGGTAACCACGCCCGATGAATTCCGCCGCGGTCGCGGCGTCCTTACCGTTCCCCAATCGCATGATGATCGTCGAGCCTCCCTGGCTGCCCAGCACCCGTTCGGCGTCGTCGGCGAGCCGTTCGAAGAGCAGCACGAGCCGCACCCCGGCGAGCTCGGCGTGGCGGGTCAGCCCGGTCAGGACCGCTCGGCCGAGATGGTCCGCCCCGGCGACGACCAGCATGTCCCGGCCGGTCGGCCCGCCCCGCTGGCGGCAACGGAGCTGGTGGAGCACGGTCTGGACGAGGAGCCGGTCCGTGAGTTCCTTGCGGTGGGCGGACGAGTCCCGGCTCGACGTGGCGAGAACCCGCAGCCCGGGTACCGGCCACCAGGCCGTCAGTGGACGGGGCGCGCTGTCGACCCTGGCCGTCGGCATCCTGGCCGTCGGCATCCTGGCCGTCGACATATCGGCGGCGGCCGCCAACATATGGGCCTCGACCGTCGCGGCCGGTGCCGTCGCGGCCGGTGCCGTCGCGGCCGTGGCTGGTGGTGGCGCGGGCTGAGCGCCTCCAGCGAGGAACGCAGGTAGCGCAGCTCGTCGGCGATCCGGTCACCGCGGCCGAACGCGTCCATGTGCGCGGTGAGCTCCCCGGCCTCGGCCGTCGACAGCGACGTGGCCGCGCTGCCGTCGTCGAGACCTTCGAGGACGCGCAGGCCCTCGGCGAGACGGCGAATGCTGAGCCGTTCGTACAGAACGACGGCGACGGTGGTGACCAGGTCCGCGTGCAGGGCGCGTCGGTGCGGATCATCGCCGCTCTCCTGGGACATGCCGAACGCGTCGGCGACGAGCTCGCCGGCCTCCCGCGGCCCGAGGCCGTCGAGGAGCGCCACCTCGTCGAGCTGGCGGGGCAGGTCCCAGGACTCCACCGGCCAGCGCGCCTGGCCGGCGAGGCGTGCCAACCCCCCGCCCACCGCCCGCTCGCTGAGATCGACGAGCAGGATGCCGGTGCCGCCGGTGAGCACCGAGCAGCCCGCGGTGGCCAGCAGGCTCGCCCATCCGTCGCCGGTTCCGCCGAACACGTCGATCCTGGGGGTCGCCGCGGGGGCCGAGACGGGATAGAAGACGGCGGTGGCCTCTCGGCGTCGCAGCTCGGCCCGGTCGTGCGCGTCGACCTCGGTCTGCCAGGACGTCAACGCCTGCAGGTGGCGGGTGTATCCGTCGGCCCGGGCCGACGCGGCCCGGGATCGTGTCCGGCCCAGCCGGTAGTGCAGGATCAGCGGAGGCAGGCACGCGACCACGGCGAGCGCGAGTCCCGCCGGGACGAAGAAGAATCCCCCCTCGCCCGCGAGCAGCATGCCGAACACCACGAAGGCCATCGGCAGGACGAGCCTGGTCAGCAGGGCGCGGACGGCATGGTTTCGCCGGGCCGTGAGCGCGGTCAGATCGGGCGATTCGGGCTCCTGCCAGACCGGTTGACGGTCGGCGAGCGGGCTCGGGGCCGATGGACCGGTGTCGACGAACTCCCAGCCCCAACGCTCCCGTGGAACGAAGAGCCCCTGGATCAGCCGGGCCTCAGTCGTGGTTAGCGTGCCCACCCCCATCGCCGACCCTCCGCCGTCCCACTCGCCTGCTCCCGCGTCGCAGCCCACTGTGCCGCAGCCCCGACGGCCGCAGCCCACCGTGCCGCAGCGACTCCCCGTTCCCGATCATCGTGCACCTGGAAACGATCTCGGCACGCCCGGTGTCAGTACTGGGGCGTTACGTGGCCATTATGGCGCGTGGTGTCCACTCTGTCGCGTTCCGCCGTGCATGTCGGCCCCGCCGTAACGTCCCGACGGTCGACGGGCCCGGGCGCTCAGTCCCGCGCTGTCCCGAACACGGATGCTGTCCCGAACGCGGATGCTGTCCCGATGGACGGGCCGAGGGCGGTGGCCGCCGCGGTGGACTCCGGTGGGGCGCTCCCCGGTCCGCTCGGCGCGGGGCCGACGAGGTCGGAGATCTGGGTGGCCAGCTCGGCCAGTCCCTTGCCGGTGCATGCCTGGTGGAGCGCGTCCGACAGCGAGGTGGCATCCGCCGCGCCGGTGAGTTCCCGGACCGCCACGGTGAGGCCGCTGACCGCCGGATCACCGATGTTGACCTTCTCCCGGCCCGGAGCGTAGAAGGCACCGTTCTTCAGCCGGGTGAGCTGTTCGCCCACGGTCTCGCCCGGCAGGGTCAGGCCGCGCTCGCGCCAGGCCGCGGTGAGCGGATGCGGGCCCGCGCCGGCCCCCCGCCGGCGCACTGCGTCAACCAGCGCCTGCCGGACGTCCTGCCAGCGGTACATGCCCGCGGTCAGGTGCCGGGAGTCGACGGTGTTCGCCGTGTCCGCCGTGTCCGCCGTGTTCGCCGTGTCCGCCGTGTCTGCCGCGTCCGCCGCCTCTGCCGCGTCCGCCGGGGACGGCGGCAGGCCGAGGAGCCGGCGCAGCGTCGCGAGCAGGGCGGCGGTGAAGTCGTCCGGGTCGACGAAGGGGCGCAGCGCGGCGGCGCGGGCGTCCGTCGCCCGGTCGGCGGCATGGGCGAGCGCGCAGTCGAGGATGCGACCCGGCAACGCGGCGAGGGTGGTCCGCAGGGGTTCCGCCGGAGCGAACGGCGCGATCCCGAGCAGATGGGTGAAGCCCATGACCTGGTGCGCGGCCACCGCCTCGACCCACACCACCAGCAGGGGATCGCGGGCCGCGAGGGCGGACGTCTCCGTCTCCTCCAGGGTGCAGGCGGGGCCGGCGACGCAGGCCGCGCCGCAGCCGAGGCTGCGCCGTCCGGCCAGGGGCACCCGGTCGTAGCGCGCGTAGCGCGCGCTCTCCCGGTCGTCTCCGGCGACCATCCGGGCCAGCACGGGACGGTCCATGCCGTCCGCGCTCACCGCCGCCACCCCCGCCGGCAGCGCGACGACCAGTTCGGACTGATCGTCGCGCAGGTTCATTGTCGCGCCGACGGCTTCTCGGTCGTCGGCGGCCGGGAGCCGGTGCATCACCTTCAGTGCGGTGTTCTTGATAACGTCGGGAAGGATCTTCGCTGGGATCTGCTCCACGACAACGAGCCCCTCGCCGTAGGCGCGGATCTCCGCGAGCAGTGAGGCGAACAGGTCGACGGAGGCCGCGGCCGGGCCGTCGGTGACGTTCTTGAGCAGCCGGTGGGCCTCCTCCAGGACCAGGACGTGGCGCAGTCCGCCCGCGCCCGCGGTGGCGTACCGGACCCGCAGATGCTCCACGACGCGGATCAGGACGGCGCCGAGCAGGAACGCCTTGTCCTGGTCGCTGGTGATGTCCTCCAGCTCGAAGACGACGTTGCGCGCCAGCAGGGCGCCGATATCGATCGGATGCCCGCCCTCGAAGAACCGACCGGGAGAACCCTCTCGCAGGCTACCGATGMGCACGTCGACAAAGCCCCGGACGTCCGCCGTGACCTCCACGCCGTAGCCGATGTTCTCGACCACCCTCGTCGCGGTGCGCTGCAGGTCCCCGAGGGTCGGATATCGCCTGCGCACGTCGACCTTCGGGTCCTCCTCCGGCCCGGTCACCCGGAATCTGGGCCGGTGCGCGGGCTCCGGCCGGTCCAGCACCAGGTTCCATCCCAGGTCCTGGTAACAGACCGTCAGCGCGCGGGCGAGCACCTGGGGGAACGGCTCGTGCGCCTCGAACGCCGCCAGGAACAGGGCCCGGACGAGATCGATGTGGCTCTGCAAGGGAAAGCCGGGCTCGGGTTCCAGCGGGTTCAGTGACGCCGGTGGAGCGTCGAGCCGGCCCGGCCTGATGACGAGCACCTCGGCGAGGCCGGCGAGCCGCCCGGCCATCCGGGCGTACTCGGCCTTGGCCGGCTCCAGGACCAGCCACGGAACGGGCGCCGGAGCACGGGTCAACGACTCCAGCAGCGACCGCACGGTCTGTGACTTCCCGGATCCGGTGGCGCCGCAGACGAAGGCGTGCCGGTTGAGCGTCGCGAGGGAAACCGAGAACGCGCCGGCCGGCATCCAGCCGGCGTCGAGCACGTCGCCGAGCCGAACGGCGCCGGGCGTTCCTCGGGGGTCCGCGGGACCGGACCGGTTCGGACCCTCGGGCGTCACGTCGAAGGCGTGCGGTGTGATCAGGGTGATGCCCGGCAGCTCACGGCCGGGCGGCCGGGCCAGCGCCGCCAGCAGCTCCGCGCTCGCCCGCGGCGAGGACCGCGGTGAGCCGGCCAGCCCGCCGGCTCCGGCTCCGACCCCGGCTCCGACCCCGCCGAGGGCCCCCGCGAACGAGGTGACCGGGCCGGTCGGACGCAACGTGTAGGGCAGCCGGTCGAGATCGCTGGAGCTGCACAGCAGGGCGGCCAGCGAGACCGCGCCGGCCGGGGTCACCCCACCGACCAGGATCTCCACGTCCCACATGCCGCTCGACGCGCCCCGGCCCAGTTCCCGGTAGCGGGCCTCCGCGCGCTCCAAGTCGAGCCGGGCGCCCTGGTCGTTCTCCCGCCGGCGCAGCACGGGGATCGATCGCGCGAGGTCCGCCCGTTCCTCGGCGAGATGCTCGGGGGGCACCGGCCACGCGAGCACAAGCCAGGCGAACGGGCCGACGAGATGCGCGGCGTAGTCGTCGAACGATCCGCGGCGGGTGTCTGGCTGCCGGGCGTCGGTGCCGGGATCGGCGGCCCACAGGGCATCCGGGAGGCCTTCGCACCGCAGCCAGTAGGGGAAGCCGGCGAGCTGGGCGGGTACGGCGTCCGGTGGCAGCGCCACCGCTGTCGATCCCGGGGGGTACAGCAGCGGAACCGCGGTTGCGRCTGGTGTCGACGTGGCTGTTGCGAGCGACGTGGCCGCCGCGGTCGGGTCTGTCGCGGTCGGGTCCGCTGGGAAGAAGGGCCGGCCGCCGGCGAGGAACCGGATGTGCGCCTCACCCGGGCCCCGTAGCCAGGCGACGGCGATTCCCGGCCGGGCTGCTCCCGGCACCGGGTACGGGCCGCCGCGAGTGGACGCACCGGAGGCGGTGGGTTCGTGGCCGGGCCCGAGCGAGGTCAACTGCGCGTGCGCGCCGACGAGGGCGGCGAAGAGCGCGGCCGGTACGGGATCGGGCCGGTCGGGTGTGTCGGGTCGCCGAGGGGCGGTGAGGATGCGGTGGAACCGGAAACCGGCGAGCACGATCGGAGGGGCCTATTCGTGCCGGCCGCGCTGGGAACGGCTGCCGGCCGCCCGTACCACCATGCGGGCTCCTCGTGGTCTTCGTCTCGTCTCTCCGTGAACATACTTCTGATCATCGGTGCCGATGTGGCAATCTATCACCCTCCGCTGGGCATTGGATCCGGATCGTGTCCATCGTTGCTCGAAGTATCCGAATTCCGAGATCGGGGAGGAGTGAAGGTCGAACATGGAGGCATGGACGGCTGTCTTCGATCGTCACGGTCCCGGGCGCATGGACTCCCGTCGCCGTGATCGCGGTCTGCGGGTGTCGTGGGCCGACGCACCGGCGGCTGCCGCGGGATACCTCCCCAGGTCGGGGTACCTCGCCGGGCTGGGCGACCTCGCCAGGCCGGCGTGAATGATACGTATTGTCATCGCCGGTGCATCATGGCCGCAGCCGGATGGCACGGGCGTGGCGGCCGTCGGGGGCGGCAAGGGTCACGGGGGTGGCAAGGGTCACGGTGGTGGCAAGGGTCACGGGGGTGGCAAGGGTCAACAGCGCGTCGCAGCCTCGCCCGTGGCGTCGTCCCGGAAGTCGGAGGCATGGCCGATCATCGCAGGAATCGCCGCCGGACCGAGACGCGTACGAGYCCCCCGCGGGGTCGCTCGGTCGCGGTCGGTGCCGCCGCGGTGGGTGTGACGTTGGTCGTGGGGGCGGCCAGCGCACTTCATCTCAGCAGTCCCGCTTCGGACCCGGACTCCTCGCATGACCTGTCGGTGTCCGTACCGTCCGGGCCGAGAGGCRCAGCCCGGCTCGGACGCACATCCGGGCTCGGTCCCACCTCCGAAGCACGCCCGTCGGGCGTGGGTGGGCCGGTGAGGACGAGCCGGGTGGCCGGTACCGGCGCGGACGGCAGGGCGGGGCCCGCCTCCGACCTCACCGCGATCCCCGGGGTCGGACCGGTGATGATGACGAAGATTCCGCAGGCCGCCCGGCAGGTGATCGTGGTGAGCGGCATCGACCGGAATGCGAACACCAACAACGTGACGCTGTGGGAACGGGCCGATCCCGGCTCCGCCTGGAAGACCTACGGCGCCCCGCTGATCGGCCGCAACGGCGCCGATGGCTGGACGTACGACCATCGGGAGGGCGATCTGCGCAGCCCGATCGGCGTGTTCAGTCTCACCGCCGCCGGTGGCAAGCTCRCCGATCCGGGCACCGGTCTGCCCTACGAGTATCGCCCGTCGTTCTACCGGGCGACGGGTCCGCGGGGCGAGCCGATGCCCGATGCGTTCAACTATGTGGTCGCCATCGACTACAACCGACTGCCCGGGTATCCGCCGTCGGACCCGACCCGTCCGCTGGGCCCGCAGATCGGCGGGGACATCTGGCTGCATGTCGACCACAGATCGCCGACGCGGGGCTGCATCGCGGTGGAACAGGACGCCCTCGTGGCCATTCTCCGTTGGCTGACCCCGATGGCCCATCCCATGATCGTTATGGGAGACGTGGCGGATCTCGGCGCCGACAACGTGCGCCCCTGAGCCCCTTTCCTTGCCTATCCAGAGAGATAAATCGAGCACAAAAGCCTCTGGATRGGCAAGGAAGCCGACGAGGCTCAGCCGGCCGGCTTCTCCGCGTGCCCACCGAACTGCTTGCGCATCGCCGACAACAGCTTGTCGGCGAACAGGCCCTCCCCGCGCGAACTGAACCGCTCGTAGAGGGACGCCGTCAGCACATGGGCGGGAACGCCCTCCTCCACGGCGGCCAGTACCGTCCAACGTCCTTCCCCGGAGTCGGACACCCGGCCGCTGAACTCGGTGAGTCCGGGATCCTCCTGCAGCGCGGCGGCGGTGAGGTCGAGCAGCCAGGAACTGACCACGCTGCCCCGCCGCCACACCTCGGCGATCGCGGTGGTGTCGAGGTCGTACTGGTAGTACTCCGGGTTGCCCAGCGGGGCGGTCTCGGCGTTGTGCTCGGCGGACGTCGTGCCGATGTTCGCCTTGTCGAGCACCGCGAACCCCTCGGCGAAGGCGGCCATCATGCCGTACTCGATGCCGTTGTGCACCATCTTGACGAAGTGACCGGCGCCGTTCGGGCCGCAGTACAGGTATCCCTTCTCGGCCTGGGTGATCTCGCCGGTCCGGCCCGGGGTCCGCGGGATGGTGCCGACGCCGGGTGCGATCGTCTCGAACAGCGGCTCCAGGCGGGCCACGACCCCCGGTTCGCCGCCGATCATCAGACAGAAGCCGCGTTCCAGCCCGAACACGCCCCCGGAGGTGCCGACGTCGACGTAGTGGATGCCCCGCTCGACGAGCGACGCGGCACGCAGGATGTCATCCCRGTAGTAGGAGTTGCCGCCGTCGATGATCACGTCGTCCGGCGCGAAGTGCTCGGCCAGGGYCGAGACGGTCTCACCGGTCAGCCCGGCGGGCACCATGATCCAGGCAGCCCGGGGTGGACGCAGGGCCGCGGCGAACTCGGCGAGGCTCCGTGTCTCCGTGGCGCCCTCCGCAGCCAGGGCCTTAACGGCCTCGGGGTTGACGTCGTAGACCACGCATTCGTGACCACCGCGGATCAGCCGGCGCACCAGGTTGGCACCCATCCGGCCGAGTCCGATCATCCCGAGCTGCATCTTCATCTCTCCGCTGGTTCGTCTCGATGGCCCGCTCCGGCGTGTCGCCGGGACGGGCCCGGCCTGGCGCTCCTGACGCCATTCTCCGTGCTGCATCCGTGCTTCCCCGTCCGTGGTGCACGTGCTTCTCGTCTCCGAGTCGGCGCCCGCGCCGGACCGGACCGGCCACGGACCGTCCGGACCGGGACCCCGAAAGTTCCCGATGATCTTCAGTTGGCGTGGATCGAGCGGCAGATTGTGACGAGCAGCGACGGAGGGCTTGTGAGCGAGCCGGGTAGGGCAGGGGAGGCGGCCATGGATGCCGACGTGGACGTGATCGTGCTCGGCGCCGGGCCCGCGGGCGAGAACGTCGCCGGCCGCTGTGCCGACGCTGGTCTGTCCGTCATCGTCGTCGAACGCGAGCTCGTCGGCGGGGAGTGCAGCTACTGGGGCTGTATCCCGAGCAAAACCCTCCTGCGGCCGGGGGAGGTGCTGGCGGCGGCCCGCCGCGTTCCCGGCGCGGCGTCGGCGGTCACCGGACCCGTCGACGCCGCCGCGGCGTTCGCCCGGCGAGACTGGATGGTGGGCGACTACTCCGATTCCTCCCAGGTGCCCTGGCTGGTCGACAAGGGCGTCGAGTTGGTGCGCGGGACCGGGCGCCTGGCGGGGCCCGCCGGCCGGGTCGCGGTGACGCTGCTGGACGGCACCCGCCGGGTGCTGACCGCGTCCCGAGCCGTGGTCGTGGCCACCGGGACGCGGGCCACTGTTCCACCGATCCCCGGCCTCGCCGACGCCGAACCGTGGGACAACCGGACCGCGACCGGCGCCTGGAAGGTCCCGCACCGCCTCGTGGTGCTCGGCGGCGGCGCCGTGGGGGTGGAACTGGCCCAGGCCTTCCGCCGGCTCGGTAGCGCGGAGGTGACCTTGATCGAGGGGTCACCCCGGCTGCTCGTCCGGGAGGAGGAGTTCGTCGGCGAGCAGTTGCGGGCCGCCTTCGAGGCGGCCGGCATCACGGTGCGGCTCGGAAGCCGGGCGGTCGAGGTCCGCCGGGCCCGGACGGGACCGGATGGCCCGGCCGGGCCGGTGACCGTCACGGTGGAGCCGGTGGATCCGGCGGATCCGGCGGATCCGGGTGAGCCGGTTGAGCGGCGGCCGCGCCGCGATGCCGTGGTCGCCGACGAGATCCTGGTCGCCGTCGGGCGCACCCCGGCGACCGGCGACCTGGGCCTGGAGACCGTGGGCCTGCAACCCGGGCGGTTCATCGAGGTCGACGACCGGCTCCGCGCGGTCGGCGTGGCGGGGGACTGGCTCTACGCGGTCGGCGACGTCTGCGGCCGCGCGCTGCTCACCCACATGGGCAAGTACCAGGCCCGGCTGGCGGCCGACGTCATCACCGGCCGCCGGGACCTCGCCGGCGCTCCCGTGCGCGACCTGGCCGACCCGGCGGCCGTCCCGCGGGTGACCTTCACCGATCCGCAGGTCAGCGCGGTCGGACTGACCGAGCGGGCCGCGCGGGAGGCCGGGATCGCCGTGCGGGCCGTGAGCGTGCCGACCGGATCGGTGGCCGGCGCGTCGGTGCGGGGGGAGGAGATCACGGGCACGTCGAAGATTGTCGTGGACGAGGCCCGCCGGGTGCTCGTGGGAGCGACCTTCACCGGTCCGGACACCCAGGAGATGGTGCACGCGGCCACGATCGCGATCGTCGGAGAGGTGCCGTTGGAGCGRCTGTGGCACGCGGTCCCGTCGTTCCCGACAGTCAGCGAGGTCTGGCTGCGACTGTTGGAGGTATACGGATGACGTCGTTCCGTGGACGTCGTTGCGCGGACCGCGGCACCGAACCGCCTGGGCGGGGCCGCGGATCGGGTTGGCCGAGCCTTCAGGACGGTCCGCCGGTCGCCGCCGGGGCGCGGTGGTCCGTCCGGCCCAGCCGGCGCACGTCGGGCGCGCCGAGCCGGGCCGCGTCGGCGGTCGCGTCGTCGGCTTGCCGCTGCGAGGCCCGTTCGGCCTCCACCCGGGCGAGGTAGTGCGCGACCTCGCGGGCGCGGGTCACCTGGTCCCAGCCGAGCACGGGGGCGATGAGATCGGCCACGTGCTCGGCGGCCTCCACCCCCCGGTCGATGGTCTCGATCGAGACGCGGGTCCGCCGGGTGAGCACGTCCTCCAGGTGCAGCGCCCCCTCGTGGGAGGCCGCGTACACCGCCTCCGCGGCCAGGTAGGTCGATGCCCCGCGCAGCGGCTGGGCGAGATCCGGTCGCGTCTCGATGAGGTCCAGAAGCTCCTCGGTGAGGGTGCCGTAGCGGTGCAGGAGGTGCTCGATCCAGCCGACGTGCAGCCCCGCGCGGCGGGCGAGGGTCTCCCGGGCGTTCCACAGCGCGGGGAACCCGTCCGCGCCGAGCAGCGGGATCTTCTCGGTGCACGACGGCGGCACCGCCCGGTTCATGCCGTGCACGGCCGCGTCGACGGCGTCGGCGGCCATCACCCGGTAGGTCGTGTACTTCCCGCCGGCGACCATCGTCAGCCCGGAGACGGGGCTGACCACGGCATGCTCGCGGGACAGCCGCGAGGTGTCCTCGGACTCCCCGGCGAGCAGCGGGCGCAGCCCGGCGTACACCCCGGTGATGTCCGCCGCCGTGAGCGGCGTGCRCAGCACCCGGTTGACCGTGTCGAGCAGGTAGTCGATGTCGGCGCTGCTGGCCGCCGGATGGGCGAGGTCGAGGCTCCAGTCGGTGTCGGTGGTGCCGATGATCCAGTGGCTGCCCCACGGGATGACGAACAGCACGCTCTTCTCGGTGCGCAGGATCAGGCCGGTGACGCCATGGATGCGGTCGCGGGGCACGACGATGTGCACTCCCTTGGAGGCTCGGACCGACAGCTGGCCACGCCCGCCTACCATCGCCTGGATCTCGTCGGTCCACACCCCGGCGGCGTTGATCGTCTGGCGGGCCCGCAGCTCGATCTCGGCGCCCGACTCGAGGTCACGCACCCGCACGCCGGCGACCCGGTCGCCCTCCCGCAGGAAGCCGGTGACCCGCGCGCTGGTCGCGATGAGCGCCCCGTAGCGAGCAGCGGTCCGCGCGACGAACACGGTGTGCCGCGCGTCGTCGACCTGGCCGTCCCAGTACTGGATCGCGCCGACGAGGGCGTCCGGGCGCAGCGACGGGAACTCCCGCAGCGCCGCCTTGCGGGTCAGGTGCCGGTGATGGGGCATGGTGGCGTCGCCGCCCGGCCCGACGCGGGCCAGCCCCTGCCCGAGGGTGTCGTAGAGCAGCACACCACTGCCGATGTAGGCACGTTCCCAACCGTGGCGGGTCAACGGCAGCAGGAACGGGATGGCCCGGACCAGATGGGGCGCGAGCGTGTCCAGCATGAGGGACCGCTCCCGCAGCGCCTCCCGGACCAGCGGGGCGTTGAGCTGCTCGAGATACCGCAGCCCGCCGTGGATGAGCTTGCTCGACCGGCTGGACGTGCCGGCGGCGAGGTCGCGCGCCTCGACCAGGGCGACGGACAGGCCCCGGGTCACCGCGTCCAGCGCCACCCCCGTACCGGTGACCCCGCCGCCGATCACGGCCACATCCACCGGATCCGCTCCCATCCGGCGCAGTGCCTCGGCGCGGCCGACCTGGTCGAGTCGGGCGGTCGGGGTTCCGTGTCTGGTCGGCGTCATCGCCAGTTGCTTCCTCTCCTGCGAACGTCCTCGCGTCCCGTCGTCGTGATCGCCCGGGACGCTCCGGCGGCTCGCCACCCATCGTGCCGGCTGTCGGTGTCCGGTGTCCGGCGCCCGGGCG
>NZ_MRUJ01000140.1:0-23303 GCF_002099325.1 Frankia sp. KB5
CCACCCTTGCTCCCGGCGGCGACGGGCCCATGCCGTCCCCTGCTTCTGGGCCGCCCGTCGTCGCCTCGGTCCCGATGCGGTCTGGTCGTGTCCGGCGGCGCCACGTCCGCCTCGGCGAGCTCCGCCGCCACCGGCCCGACGGCGGGCTCCGCGGCGAGAAGGGCGTCGTCCGAGACCGTCACGGCGGCGGACAACGCGGCGCCGTCACCAGTACGTGGCGCGCGATCAGCCAGCGCCGCGCGCAACATCGCCCGACCGCGCGAGATCCGGCTGCGCACTGTGCCCAGTTTCACGCCCAACGTCTGAGCGATCTCTTCGTAGGAGAGCTGCTCGATGTCGCACAGCACGACGGCGGCCCGGAAGTCGGGCGGCAGAGCGGCGAGCGCGGCCTCGACGTCCGCGTCGAGATGAGCCTCGGCGTAGACCGCCTCCGGGCTCGCCTCGCGGCCGGCCAGCCGCTCGGTGTCCTCGGGCAGCGCATCGAACCGGATCTTCTGCTGGCGACRCATGCGGTCGAGGAAGAGATTGGTGGTGATCCGGTGCAGCCACCCCTCGAAGGTGCCGGGGGTGTAGTCCGCCAACGACCGGAACACCCGGACGAACACGTCCTGCGTCAGGTCCTCGGCGTCGTGGGCGTTACCGGTGAGGCGGTAGGCGAGGCGATAGACCCGGTTGCCGTGCTCACGGACCACGTCTTCCCAGGAAGGAGGAACCCAACCAGAAGCTTCTGCGGTGGCGGCGACGCCGGCGGCGTCCGAGCCCGCCCCGGGGTCCTGAGCAGCCACGGCCGCCTCTCGGTCGGTTCGCGTCAAACGTACCCGACGAGCCGGCCAGGGAGCGGCGAATCCCGCTGCGGACACCGATGTTTCTCCCCTCGATCCTCGACACGATGCGCGTTGACCAGATGAACGCGCGTCCTCGGTCTCCCGTTCCCGTAGGCTGAGGAAGTCATGCCGGACACTGACATCGGCGAACTCGAGTCCGCCGCCGCCTATGCCGAGGGCTTCCTGCTGGAAGACCCGATCCTTCGCGCTGCCCGYGCCCGAGCCGAGGAGGTCGGGATCGTCCCGGTCAGCCCGGGTACCGGCGCGGTCCTACGCTTCCTCGCCGCTGCCGTGGGCGCCCGCGCGGTGGTCGAGATCGGCACAGGTACCGGGGTCTCCGGTACCTGGCTGTTGCGCGGGATGCGGCCCGACGGAACCCTGACCACCATCGACGTCGAGGCCGAGCACCTTCGGCTGGCCCGGCGCACCTACGCCGACGCGGGGATGACCCCCGGGCGCAGCCGGCTGATCACCGGCCGCGCCCTCGACGTTCTCCCCCGGYTGACCGACGGCGCCTATGACCTCGTGTTCTGTGACGCGGACCGGCGTGAGGGCACCGAGTACCTCACCCAGGCCCTGCGGCTGCTGCGGCCGGGCGGCGTGGTGGCGTTCGCCAGCGTGCTGGCCTTGGCCCAGGGCCAGGCCACCGGCCCCGAGGCGGTGGCGGTCCGCGAACTCGCCACAGCTGTACGTGACGACGTGCGGCTTACCCAGATGCTCCTCACCACCGGCGGCGGCCTCCTGGTCGCCGTGGTCGCCAAGTCCTCCCCGGTCGGCTGACCGGCACCCCGGGCGGGTGACCGGCACCCCGGGCGGGTGACCGGTCCGCGGTAACACGATCGGGGCCGGCCGATCGTGCCGGTACCCGGTGGCTCCTCAGTGGGCGCGTAAGGTGCGCTTAAGCGTGACATTCCTACGCCTTGGGGAGTAAATGGCACCGGCCGCGCAGGAGTACCGGCGCTATGACGTCTACGACGACTACGGCGACTTCGACGCCTACGACAGCCGGGCCAGGGACGCCTACGACAGCCGCGCCGAGCCACCGCCCGCCCCACGTGAGAGCCTGCTGCCCTACATCACGTTCGTCCTCGTCGTGGCGGTCCTAGCCGGGATCGCCGGTTACACGCTGAACCGCCTGGTGGGACCGGCGCACGGCGCACGCTCCGCCCACCCGTCCGCACCGGGCGCCACCCCCTCCCCGACGGCCGTGCCCAMCCCGTCGGCCGTGGGAGGCGGCCTCGCCGGCCTTACCGCCGAGCAGGTGGCGATCCGGCTGGCCGGCGCGGGCCTGCCGCTGCATACCACCGTCGTCTACAGCGCGGCCACCGACCCGGATCGTCTCCTGGGCCGGACGAACGGCTACACCAGCAGAATCGCCTTCAGCGATCCGCGGGTGGGCGTCAACGAGGTCTCCGGAAGCCCCGCGGGCGCGATCGAGCGCGGCGGCGCGATCGAGGTCTTCGCGGACGCGGCGAGCGCGCAGCAGCGGGCGACGAAGCTCCTCACCGTCACCGCCGACAACCCGCTCGTCACCGAGTACGTCTTCGTCCAGCGCACCGTGGTGCTCCGGGTCTCCCTGGTCCTCACCGCGGACATCGCCCGGGAATACGAGGCCGCGCTCCTGCGTCTCGCGGCCTGAGATCCCCTCGCGGCCCGGCAACATCCAGGACATCCAGGGGTATCGGGGTATCGGGGACGTCTGGAACATCCGGGAGTTCCGGGGGCTCTACACTCAGGCCGCCGGTGTCTGGGACGGCCCACTCGACAGCCAGGTCAGCAGGGTACGCACCCCCCACCCGGTGCCGCCCCGGCTGATCTCGCCGTCGTCGGCGTCCGACCGTGCGGTGCCCGCGATGTCCAGATGTGCCCAGGGCCGCCGGCCCGCGAACTCCCGCAGGAACAGCGCCGCGGTGATGGAACCGCCCCCGACGTCCAGCGCCCGGCCGATGTTGGCAAGGTCCGCCACCGGCGAGTCGATCGCCGCCCGGTACTCCTCCACCAACGGCAGCCGCCACACCCGTTCCCCGGCGCTGTCCGCCGCGGCGGACAGCGCCGCCGCCAGCTGGTCGTCCGAGCTGAACAGCCCGGCGGTGCGCCGGCCGAGCGCCACGGCGATCGCTCCGGTCAGCGTGGCGAGATCGACGATGACATCCGCGTCGAGCGCGCCCGCGGCGTAGGCGAGGCCGTCCGCCAGCACCAGGCGGCCCTCGGCGTCGGTGTTCAGTACCTCCACCGTGGTCCCGCCCCAGCAGGTGATGACGTCGCCGGGACGCATGGCAGTCGCACCGATCATGTTCTCCGCCAGACAGAGCAGGCCGGTGACGCGCCCGGGCACGTTCAACGCCGGCAGCGCGGTCATCGCCCCGAGCACCGCCGCCGCGCCCGCCATGTCGGTCTTCATGCCGGCCATCGGGACGGCCGGCTTCAGGGAGAGCCCACCCGAGTCGAAGGTGATTCCCTTCCCGACCAGGACCCGGTGACCATCGGTGAAGCGGCCCGCCGGCGAACCATCCGGCTCCGCCGACCCGATGGATCCCGCCGACCCAGCCTCGCCAGAAGTCCGCGGTGGCCCGTGATATTCGAGTTTGACCAGGTAGGGCGGCCGAGGGGAACCCTCACCGACGGCGCACAACCCCCCGAAGCCCTGCGCCGGAAGATCGTCGGGGCCGAACAGGGTCGCGTCGAGACCCGCCGACGCGGCGATGCGCACGGCACGGTTCGCCAGCCACTCGGGTGACTTCACCAGACTCGGCATGTTGACCAGATCGCGGGCGATGTACACCCCGGTGGCCACCGCCCGCGCGGCGCCGACCGYGGCCACCGCCCCGGGCTCGTCCGCCCGACCGGTGAGCACGATGACGTTGCCGGGCGCGCCGTTCTCCGGCCCGGGCCGGCCGGCCGGGTCAAGCGCTCCGCCAGCCGGCTCGGGCACGCCAGCAGCCCGGTCGAGCACGCCAGCGGCCCGGTAGGCGCCCAGCGCCAGGCCTTCGGTGAAGGCCCGCAGGCTCGGATCGCCGGGCTCCGCCACCACCGCGAGCCGGTCCGGTGCCCCGGCGCGGCGGGCGAGCGCGGCACCCGCGGCCCGCCAGTCACCCGGTTGACCGGCGCCGATGCCGACCACGAGCAGCCGGGTCGGCCGAGCCGTCCGGGCCAACGGCACCACCAGCACCGAACCCGCATCACCGCGCAGGGACTCGGACTCGACCAGCAGCGCAAGATCCAGTCCGAGATCGGCGCCGACACCGCGGGCAGTTTCGTCGAACACGGGTCCGTTCTCGGACGACGCGAGGACCAGGGCGACGGTCGAGGGCTCGACGTCGGCGACGGTGGCGGACCGTAGGATAACGCCGGGAGGAAGCCTGATGAGCCCGTCGATCGCCGGGCCTGACGCGGAATCAACGATGCTCATGCCGGCCTTCTCACCGGGACCGCCGGACTCACCGGGACCGCCGGACCACGACGGAACCCGGCTGCCGCGGGACGGGCGCGAGGACGGCGCACCCGGGCGGACACACGGACGGACGCACGGACGGTTAACCGACCGCGGTCTTCAGAGCATCCCCCAGCGCACTCGCCTCGTCGGCGGTGAGTTCCACGACGAGCCGACCGCCCCCCTCCAGCGGGACACGCATGACGATGCCGCGCCCCTCCTTGGTCACCTCGAGCGGACCGTCACCCGTCCGCGGCTTCATGGCCGCCATCGGTGCACCTCTTCCTGCCGTCGGACCTGCATCTGACGACGATTATCCCGTAGACCGGACCGCAAACCGAAACACGTCTCTGCGCGGCATCACAACAGTCGCCCGCCGCAACGTCGAGAGGTGGGCGTCGATGTTGACGACAACGCCTGTGCGTGTCCCTGCATAGGCCAGATCGACCGGCTACCAACAGTCGACTGTGATGCCACAGACAGTCGGCGGCGATCACTCGTCGATCTGTGGCGAGCGAGTATCCCGATGCCCGTCCGGCGATGGCGCGGTGTCGACGCGCGCGAAGGCGGCCAGCCGGACCAGCTCCTCGTCCCGCCGGGCCAGCTCATCGTCCCGCCAGGCCAGCTCGTCGGCGAGCCGAAGCAGGACGGCGTCGACCTCGGCCATCCGGTAACCACGCAGCGCCATCCCGAACCGCGTGCGGGCAACGTCACCGGCTGTCACCATGCCGGCAGGTAGTCCGGTAGGAGCGCCGTCCGGCGGCGCCGGGGCGAGYCGATCGAAGCGACCGACGGCCAGCGCGGCCACCGCGAAGACGACGGCGGCCACGATCACAATCTCGATGACGAGCACCACGCATCCGATCGTGCCACGGCCCGCCGATCGTGGTGATTCTGGCAGGCTGGCCCGGTGCATGCCGACGCTGCCCACCCGGCCCCGCTACGACTGGATCCGCAACGACTGGATCCGCAACGACTGGATCCGCTACGACTGGGTCCGCGGACCTTCGAGCCGACCGAGCTGATCGTGATGGCGATCGTCAACCGCACCCCGGACTCCTTCTTCGACCGCGGGGCGACATACGGTGCGGCCGAGGCCTTGGCTGCGGTCGACCGTGCGGTCAACGAGGGGGCGGGGATCATCGACATCGGCGGGGTGAAGGCCGCGCCCGGCGGCGAGGTGAGTGCGGCCGAGGAGCTGCGCCGTGTGGGTGGCTTCGTCGCCGAGGTCCGGGCCCGCCATCCCCGGCTGGTCATCAGCGTCGACACCTGGCGCGCGCAGGTCGGACGGGTCGTCGCGGGTGAGGGCGCCGACCTGCTCAACGATGCCTGGGGCGGGGTGGACCCGGCGCTCGCCGAGGTCGCGGCCGAGTTCGGCGTCGGTCTGGTCTGCACCCACGCCGGCCATCTGCCGCCGCGCACCCGGCCGCACCGGATGGTCTACGACGATGTGGTCGCCGACATCGTCGCCACCACGGTGGGGCTCGCCGAGCGGGCGGTGTCGCTCGGGGTCCGGCCGGATGCGATCCTCGTCGATCCGGGGCACGACTTCGGCAAGAACAGCCGCCACTCCCTTGAGGCCACCCGCCGGCTGCCGGAACTGGTTGCTACCGGGTGGCCGGTGCTCGTCGCGCTGTCGAACAAGGACTTCRTCGGGGAGACCCTGGACGCCGGCATCGACGAACGCCTGGAGGGCACGCTGGCCGCGACCGCGGTCAGCGCCTGGCTCGGGGCCCGGGTCTTCCGGGCGCACCAGGTGGCGGCGACGCGGCGGACGCTGCGGATGGTCGCGGCGATCCGGGGCGACGTCGACCTCGCCGTCGCTCGCCGCGGCCTCGCCTGAGGAACAGGAACGGGTTCAGTCGCCTTCGACGATCTCCCGCGGGGTCGGGGGCGGAGGGGAGGTGACGGTCGCCGCTGTCACGCCCGCCTCCAGGAAGTCCAGCGCCTCGCCGATGCCGGTCGCCCAGCGGAGGGTGTCCCGGGCGCGCGGGCGGACGAACCCGCGGTCGACCATCTCGTCGACGAGGATCCGCAGGTGGGCGAAGACCCCATCGGGGTCGAGGAGCACCACGGGCTTGGTGTGCATGCGCAGGACCCCGGCGACCCAGACCTCGAGCAGCTCCTCGAGGGTGCCCAGGCCCCCGGGCAGCGCCAGGAAGGCGTCCGAGCGCGCGTCCATGAGCGCCTTACGCTCCCGCATGGTCTCCGTGACGATGATCTCGTCCGCGTCCAGGTCGCTGACCTCCATCGCGACCAGCGCCCGCGGGATCACGCCGACCGTGTAACCTCCGCTGRCCCGCACCGCCCGGGCGATCGCCCCCATGCACGACACCGAGCCTCCGCCGGAAACCAGGGTGTGGCCGCGCCGGGCGAGCTCGGTGCCGGTCTGGGCCGCCAGCAGGACGTACGAGGGGTCGATCAGCTCGGAGGACGCGCAGTACACGCAGACGTTCACGGAATATCCATACCTGCGGGCCGGGTGTGCCCGGCGGTTCCCTCCAGGATGATGCGCACGGCCTCGTGGATGTCGTCGGTGATCGAGAGGATCTGCAGGTCCCGCTCCTGGACCAGGCCGGCGGGCAGCAGGGTCGTCCGCATCCAGTCAACGAGTCCCGACCAGTACTCGGAGCCGATCAGCACCACCGGGAACCGGGTGACCTTGCCAGTCTGGACCAGGGTCAGCGCCTCGAACAGCTCGTCGAGCGTGCCGAACCCACCAGGGAGGATCACGAACGCTTCGGCGTACTTCACAAACATCGTCTTGCGGACGAAGAAGTAGCGGAAACTGACACCGAGGTCGACCCAGTCGTTGAGCCGCTGCTCGTAGGGAAGCTCGATGCCGAGGCCCACCGACAGGCCGCCGGCCTCCTGGGCCCCACGGTTCACCGCCTCCATCGCGCCCGGCCCCCCGCCGGTGATCACCGCGAAGCCGGCCTCGGCGAGCGCGGCGCCGAGCAGCCGGCCCTGCCCGTAGAACGGGCTGTCCGGGGGAATCCGGGCCGAGCCGAAGACGGTCACCGCCCGTGGCAGTTCGGCGAGCAGGCCGAAACCCTCGACGAACTCGCTCTGGATCCGCATGACCCGCCACGGGTCGGAATGGACGAAACCCGAGGGGCTGCGGGTGTCGAGCAGGCGCTGATCCGTGGTGGAGTGCTCCACCTGGCCACGCCGGGCGATAACCGGCCCACGGAACTGCTCCGGTGGCGGGATCCGGCGCTCGCGCCCCATCGCGATCCCCGTGTCGCTACCGGTCCCGGTCCCACCGCCAGCGGGAGCTCCCGGGCGGGCCGAGGTTCCCGGATCGGCAGCGGGACCAGAAGCCCCAGAAGCCGTGGGACGTCCCACGGGCGGGTCGTCAGAAGAAGRCACGGCGCCCTCCTCCTCAGCAAGCGGCGGGGAGGGCGGCTCCGGGCTCAAGGACGGCGTCACCACGGCACCATAGGCCACGGCCCGGGCGTTGCGGGATGACGCCGCCCACGTCGGTGAAGCCGCTCACGCCGGTGGATCAGGACGCCCCCTCGTGGCGCAACACGGCGAACACCGTGCGCCAGAGGACGTAGAAGTCCTTCGACCGACTTCCCTTTTCCCGTGTATTCAGTCATGTATCAGTGCGGGACACGACACAGGGCAGCACGGCGTCACCCCTCGGCAGCCGGCAGCGGAACGCGCACCCGCTGCAACGCGGCGCGGATGTCGGCGTAGGAGACATCCTGAACGGCGACGCCCTGGCGAATCCCGCTTCCGGCCGCGATCGCCGCCGTCTGGCCGAGCATCATGAACACTGGTTCCATCCGCAGGGAGCACCAGGCGACATGCGAGGAGGAGACGCAGAYCGGGACGGTGAGATTCACGCACTCTTGACGGCGCGGCAGAATCGAGCGCAGCGATACCGGCCACGGCCCCGGCACGGGAACGTCCAGGCCGCCCTCGTTCACCAGACAGTTGTCCGCCACGACCCGTTCTGCGGCGTGCGAGTCGACCTTGTAGGAGGCATAGGCGATCGGGTCCGGGCAGCGCCGCCTTCCCGAGGTGTCCGCCTCCGTCGCCACGTAGTCACTGATCATCCGTCGAGTCTCGCGTACGTAGATCTCATGCGGCCAGTTGTCCGTGGCGACGAACTCATCCGCCGCGAGACCGAGGGAACGGGCCTGGTCACGCTGCCAGGCGGGCACCGCGGGATCATTCGCCAGGAACCAGAGCAGACCCTGCTGATAAACCCGGTGGTCCTGGTAGATCCGTTCCCGCTGCGCGAAGCTACCGGTCGCCCAGCCCGCTGAACCGCCCACGAGATTGATGGAGACCGGCCCACTGTTGTTGAGGTCGAACTTCCCCCCGGGAAGTTCGACGAGGAAAGACATCACATTCCGGTTTCCCGCCGCCAGGTACCGGCGATGCAGCTCGTACCGGGCGGGGTCATAGCCCTGCGGTTTCGGGAAAGGACGCGCGTTCGCTCCGGCCCGCGCCAGACAGAGCCGGAAACAGAAATCCTGACTCAGCGGGCTGCGCTGGCCCGTCGTTCCCAACGGGTTCGATGACACGCCGGGCAGYAGGCCGCTGGTGGGGTCGTCGATCCGGCGGTAGGGGCTGACACAGCTACGGAACGTCGACCCTGCGGCCCGGTTCTGCACACCGTTGAGTGTCTCGCCGTACTCGCTGTTCGACTCCCGCCCGACGACGAAGCTGACCCGCGCGGCCGCCAACAGGTCGCCCTCGTAACTGGCATCCACGAAGGCGCTAGCCCGATGGCTGCTCCCGTCGTCGGTGTTGATCCAGCGAATGCGGTTTCCGCTAAGCACTACCTCGGTCAGATGCTGGCGCAGCACGACACGCACGCCCTCCTTCTTCAGGAAGGCGAGGAAGACGTCCCGCGCGACGTGCGGCTCGAAGTTGTACATCGGGCCGGCCGACCGGTAGTGTTGCCCGATCTCAGCGAAGACCTCCCGGGCGAAGCCGCCGATAGTCGCGCTGTACCCGACGTCAGTGGCGGACAACCCGCCGGACATGATCCCGCCAACCTCGTCCCCGAAAGCCAGCAGCGTGGTGCRCAGGCCCATCCGCCGGGCCTGGACGGCGGCGGCGATGCCAGCCGGAGTCGCGCCGTAGACGCACAGCTCGGCCTCTGTGTGAGAGGCCTTCCCCTTGTTGACCGGGCCGAGGTAGCGCGCCGTCAGGGGAGCGTCGCCATCGCCGCATCCTGCCAGCGGAGCGGCCGCGAGGAGACCCATTCCCAGCAGGAGAAGCCCACGTCTACTATGCGGATGTGAGATCATCGGCGACGCTCCCAGACGATCCGGCCAGACAGGCCCGCCGGCCGGGTACGCCGCCCGGGCCTGGGCCACGTTCGCCTTCGGTCATCCATCCGGAAACGGATCTCACTCATGCGTCACCCGTAGCCARCAGACGGCGAGGGCGAGGACGGCGACCGCCGGGAGGCCAACCCCCAAAGTCCGCCCAACCTTCTGTGCCCGGGGGGAACGCGCCTCCCRCAGGAGGTCCACTCCGACCGCGAGACCGGCCGTCAGACAGAYAAGCAACAGCCCGATCCGAATCACATTGTGCTGGTCCATCAACGGTCTCTCAATCCTCCTCGTCCACGGAGATCATGGAATGCGCGGACAACTCAGGATTCGATGTCTCGAGTCTGCTGTCCACAGCGCGCATGAGCACGATCGCGTCCCGATCGCTCCGAATCCTGCGGTATATACCGGATTTTTCGAGCGAGGTCGCGTAGTCGGCCGACCAGTGGTCGGGGCGGGATTCCGACTCGCGACCGTACGCGTCCTGCGCCCGAGTGATCAAAATATAGTCCGGCTTCCGCTGAAGGGCACATTCACGCGGATCCGTAATGGGTTTACACTTGCTCTCCAGATTTATCAGTAGCACTCGATCGAGATCCTTGTYCTGGCCCGGGAAGAAGCCGTTAAAAACGCCGATGGTGCTGCCCGCCGGCGCCTGCTCGTAGACCCACTGGGTGACCTCGATCTCCTCATGGGAGAACCACACGAATTCCTCATTGCCACCCCGGCAGACGAGCTGTACGGCTGTCGCRCCGATGCACACGACAGCCAGGATGGCGATCAGGCCTCGGGAGAACGTCGGCCGGGGCGACCGGGCACGGCGGATCGGTAGCCGGATCGTGTCCTCCTCGCGAGCGGCGCTGCCGTCAGGGCCGCGATCGGAGCGGGCTCYGGGACGGGGGGTGCGGAGAAGCCTCGAACCGGACGGAAAACGCCGGCCACGGCGGGCGAGGGTGCCGAAATCCGGGTCTGGCGCGGGAAAGAAGGCCGCCGCGGACAGGGCGCACAGAAACGGCAATGCGAATAGGTAGGCGCGCAGGAGCGCCTCGCCACCATAGGACTGCAGCGCCAGCAACCCGAACGGGGCACAGGCCGCCGCCTGTGCCGTCAGCCCGATGCGCCACTGGCGCCGCCGCAACGAGCCGATGGCCGCACCGACGAAGAGCACACCGACAACCACGATGCGGAGCAGGGCGATGCGTAGATGTGTCTGCGAACCCTGGACCCGGTTCGCCAGAGTCTGGTTGACCGTGCCCCCGACTCCGCCGACGTCTCCGGTGACGACCGACAGATGGCCACTCCAGAAGTCGACTGCTCCAAAGGTGAAGTAGCCGACGAACAGCACGGGAAGGAGCACAACGAGTGCCCGGCTCCGCAACCGGCGGGTCAACATCAGGCTCACGAGCAGAAGGATCAGCAGGGGCGGGGAGAGCTGATGGCTGGCCACGATCGCCATGGCGAGCACGACACCACACCCCAGCAGCGCCATCTGCTCGCGTGGTCCGTAGACCGGGCCAGGTGGGGCGAGCAGCGCACGCAGATGCTGCCTCCGTCCGTCCGCAGTATCCGCGGTGTCGCGCCACGCGTCCGTCCGGCGAGCGCTCGTGCGCAGCACGGCGACCAGCACGACCAGCGACAGCAGATAGGCCCCGCCCTGCGGGGAAAGGTACTCCTGGTCGGCCCAGTCCGCGCAGAGGAACAACCACAGGGCGAGCCAGATCCCCCGGCTGCTCAGGCCCAGCTCACGAAAGATCAGGGCGAGGCAGGGCAGATAGGCGAACATGAACAGCACCGATGCGTACAGCAGCAGGTGACTCGCGTCATCCACCCCGGCGGTGTTCATCAGGACCGCCATCCCGGCGAAGAAACCGGGCCAAGAGAACCGCGCATCGTAGTGATGAAGCACGGTTCCGTGGTCGTAAATGTAGTTGATGAATCCGGCGTGCCGCCAAGAGGTCGGCAGCCTGGAGGTCTGTTCGATAACAGGAGGTAACGCGTAGATGGCCATCGCCAGCAGACCGATCGCGGTCGCGAGAAGCCAGGTCCGGGAGCGAGCAGCGCCGAGCTCCCAGACAAAGGCCCCGGCCAAGGCCACGATCCCCGCTGCATACTGCCAGTCGAGGGCGCCCACGATACCGAGCGCGTTGATCCGCCGCGGGTCGGCGGCAGCCATGCCCCAGACGAGGAATATGGCCRCAGCGCCAAGCAGCACGATCGGCGCCGGGCCACGCGTGTGTGCTCCCACGCCCAGCTCGGTTCCCGTCTGCGGTGCCACTGTCGACCCGGGCGATCGACCCTCGTACCGGCGGGTGGGACCGGTCGTTCGCTCCACCGCGGGCGCGTCCTCTCCCAACCGCGTATAAGCGTCCGTCGTCACGATTGAACCATCCGCCCGGCAACGGCGCCGGGCAGCCATATGATCATTCTCTGTTCCACCTTCAGCCAGTCCGCGACGGGGTCACGCCCGCCGTCCGGGGACGGGATCGCCACCCGTCCCCGGCCAGCGCCACCAGCGAGACGACCGCGAAAATGATTACCGGGAGAAAGGGGTGCCACGCATCCACCCAGAGCATCAGCTGCGCGCTGATAATGGTCAGGGCGATGGACAGCCCCCCACCCGCACAGAGCAGCAGAGTCGGGCTGCTCAGCCTGACAAGCGCGAGTAGCGGGACACCGGGAATCGTCAGATGGAAAGCGATCGCCAGGACCGTCCGCAGAGCCCCGCCAGTGTCCGCCGCTTCCAACAGGGGARCGACGACGCTGAGCATGCCCAGTGCGACCGTCCGGGCGGTCGTCGCGTGATGCGTGGTCATCCGGGGGTCCCCGGGAGCGGCCGGGTTCCGGTCGACCCGCTCACAGCGACGGTGTCGGCCGGGGAGCCGCCCAGGGTCGGAGGCCGGACGACGTCCGTCGATGCGCCCCTCGGGAGGGTGTCAACCAGGGTGTAGATGCGGGCRTCGTCGTTGCGGTACCAGAGCCGGAACGACGATGACCGAGCGACGGCGGCCTCCAGCCGCGCGAGAGCACCCGGCGGAGTCAGCTGGAAGGTCCGCACGTAAGCGTCACCACTATCCGCGAAGGCGAGATATCCATAGTCGGAGTATTTCTTGATCTCTGCTATGACGGTGCTGATATCCGCCGCACCCAAGTCATGGCCACGTAGCTCCGGATTGAGAAGCATGTTCGGTTCGTCACCGTTTTTCATGTGAATGAACTCGTCATAGTTGGGTCCATAACTGCGGGGGAAGTTGGGCGCGGCGCACATGAGCACGGAGCCCGTCCGCGCGTGTCCGTAGAAGTAGTCGCTGGCCTCGACCGTGCCGGCCGGCATATAGTTCAGTTCCTCCTGGCCGAGAAAAGCGGGCAGGAAGGCCGTTGTGCCGGCCAGGGCCACCACACCGACCCGATGCGCCCGCACGGGTGTCGGGCGCATCGGGTGTCGAACCAGAGCGCTCGCGATGGCCAATGCCGCCCACGGCAAGGAGAACAGATAAACTCGGAAGATGGCCTCGCCGCCGTAGTCCTGCCCGAGAATCAGGATCCCGGGCGCRGCGACGAGCAGGCCGAGCACGYCGGCCCCCCTTTGCCGCCGCCTGAACCCGTTCACGACCGACACGGCGGCGATAAACCAGACGAGCATCGACAGCGTGACGCCGGCCCGGGCGTGCAGGGCCTTCCCAGGCAGCGGAGTCGCGCCGTAGGGGTCGACCCGGCGCAGATTCTGCAGGGGGTCGGGCGATGAGGCGATATCGAAGTGACTGGTGAGGTAGGCAAGGTTCGGAATCAGGAATGCGATGGTGAGCGCCGTCATGAACGCCACCAGCAGCCACGGGCGCACCAGACCGGATGCGATGAGCACCATCACACTGACCACGATCAGATAGGGGGTGAGCTGATGGGAGACCACGACCGCGGCCTGGAGCAGCACCGCSATGGCGATCGCCCACCGGCGCAGGACGCTCTCGTCGCTTCTCGCCGTCACGCCCCGTCCATACTCGCGGACAAAGGACTCCCGCGACATATCCGACGCGATCACAGCATTCCGATCATCCGGCCGGGGCCGGGCCGGGTCCTTTCGCACCGAGCGACAGAACCCGATGAGCAGACAGTAGATCGCCAATGCCAGGGTGAGAGCGAAGCCTTGGGGCGCGAAGTAGCTCTGTCCGACCCAGTTCCCGAGAACGAACACGAGCGCGGATGCCCAGCCGAGGCTCACCGAGCGCAGGTAGGACCGCCCGAGGCAGGCGACCAGCAGTGYGGACACCGAAACGAAGAAGACCTCCGCCCACTGCGCATACACCAGCGGATCGGTCGTCCTGGTCAGTGCCGAGAAGAATGCGGCCACCGCGAAGAAACCGGGCCACCGTTGGTAGATGTCGACGTTTCTGTCGAGAGCGTGGTGCTCCAGGATGTAACGGGTCACCCCGATATAGTTGTAGACCCACGAGTAGTGCGGCACGGAATACACCAGCGGGGCCGTGCCGAAGAGCACGAACACGATGCCGAAGAGATAGCCAGCCGCGGCCGCGCGGTTGACCGTCGGCCGGGACAGGACCCGGACCGCTCCGCCCAGCAGCAGGGCGAGCGCCAGGTACCACGTCGCTGGGAGGACGGTGAGCAGGCCATACTGCCCCATCCGCTGCGGGTCCACCCGCCCAATACTGATCACGAAGAGGATGAACGCGAGGATGGCCGGCGCTGCCAGCACCAGGGCCCCGTCGACTCGCAGTCCGCGGCGCAGGCCCGCGGCGGGAAGCGCCCGGCCGGTTCCTCCCTGCCCCCGCTCACCATCCCCGCCATAGCCGGAGGTGCCCAGAGCTGTCCCCGACCGTGCCGCGTTGCGCAGAATGACCGCCATCGACAACACAGCCAGCACGGCTGCCACCACGGTGGGATGCCAGAGCCGAAGCCACAGCAGCACGCAGAGGACGACCGCCTCGACGGCGAGGCTGACACAGACGGCCAAGCCCACCCACAGGGCACGTTCGTTGATCACTACGAAGCTGAGGGCGGCGGCGCCGGGCAGCAGCAGCATCGCGGGCACGATGACGGCGACACGCAGCCCACCAGCGACAGCCAGCGGCAGCATCACGAGACAGATCAGCCCGAGGCTGATCGTTATGCGATCCCGCACTCCGCTTATCCGCACGTGCACCTGTCTCCGCTGGATGGGTTCGCCGTGGGTGGATTCACCGCCCCCGGTCGACCCGCCATCGGTACCGCCGTGGACGGGCGGACCGACCGCGAGGGCCGGCCTGGGGGACAGCCGGCCTACCGGCCGGTGCCCCCCAGGCTGAGCTGGTGGGTGATGCGGTCGAGAGACCCGATGAGGGCGGCACGGCGGGCATCGACCTCGGTCTGCAGGCGCGTCACATGATCGGTACGGTTGGCGTCGACCTTCTCAACCAGATCGACGAGTGGCTCACTGTCGATCTCGTCCGTCCGGACAAGAAACTGCTCCTGCCCCACGGAGGCCATGAAGTCATCGCATTTGGGCTGATAACTGATTGCGATGGTCGGCACCGCCGCGGCGCAGGCCAGGATGGCGGCGTGCAGCCGCTGGGCAACGAGCACCGAGCATCCGCGTACCGAATGGAGATAGGTGTCCGGATCAACGGTGACGTACGTCTCGGTCCGGTCGGCTACTCCCGCGGTCGTCAACAGCCGCTCCGTGTACAGACGGTCGCTGTTGTTCGCGAGAAAGGCCCGGAACCGCCACCCCCGGCGCGCAAGCTGGCTGAGCGCCAAGCCGAGTTCCCGGGTCACCCGCTCGGGATCGTGGCCCCACATGTCGTCACCCCATCCAACGTTGATCCCGAGTACGCCTTCGTCCACCGTATGCGGAACGGGGCCGGGCTCGAGCAGTAGGGCAGGATCCCCCACCACCTCGCTGTCCACTCCTACGTCCCGCAGCAGTTCGGCCGAGCGCGGCCCACGAACGGTCACCCGATCGAACTGGTCGAGCAGACGCCGCCACTTCCCCAGTTCCCCATTCGCGGAGAACGAGTTCCGGCCCTGGAACACCGGGTCCTCAACCCCCGCCCCGAGCATGTGGAACGGGCGTCGACGGACAATCCGGCCGCCGGTCAGCAGGTGGACCCGCCAGTTCTTGCGACCGATCACGGTCCCGCCGCCGAGCAGCAGCGAAGAGTCCTGGAAGCTGAGCCGTCGACGTGCCCGCAGATAAACGGGGATATCACCGGGGTACAGCGGCAGAGGCGCGATCAGCACACCAGGGAGTGCCCGCTTGTAGACGAGCTCGATCGCGTCGTCACCGAGATTCCCGCGACCGGCGTAACCGAGATAGGCGAGTGCGACTCTCTGCATTTCTAGAAGACCGTCCTCATGGAGTGATCTGGATGCGGTGACGTCAGTGGGCCGTCCCCGCGCTCAGGCTGCCGGGCCGGCTCGCGAGACGTCCGGGCAGTGGTGAACCCGCCGCCGGTGTCCGACGAGCCGTCGACGACCTCCAGAGCCGACGGTGTCATCGGCTCGCCGCTGCGCGGTCGAAGAGCCGATGACTGGGGGCTAGACTGCCCTGGGCTGAGCTGATGGAAGGTGGGCTGCGGCGAGGCCGACGGTCGTAGGCTGGGTGCGGATGGTCGACGCCAGATGAGCCAGGTTGTCTCGGCATCGGGAACACGGGCGCCAAGATCTTCCTGCGCCGGAGGATCCGACTCCAAGACCGCAGGCAGGAGCGTGGACGCGCCGCGCGGCTCCCCGGAAACCGCCCGCTCCGACCGGGGGCTGCGTCTGCCGCTGATCGCCGACGGCGGGCGGCGCAGCGCCCTGAGGTAGACCGGCACTACGGCCAAGGCGATGACGGCATGGCAGCCGAGATACGCAAGACCGATGGCGGTCAGCCCCCGGGAACCGACGATCAGCGCAGTTGTGAGCAAGCAGACACTCATCGATCCCTGGATGGCCAGCAGAAGTCGTGCGTCCCGCTGCACCCGGCTAATCGCGACGGCCAGGAGAATCGTCGCCCGGAAGACTGCTCCGAGTGCAAGGCAGGACAGGAGGTTCGCCGCCTCGCTCGAATACTCGCTGCCGTAGATGGCGAGCAACGGTCCAGCGAAGACCGCCGTGATGATCGCGACCGGGACGACGAACGCCAACAAAAACTTAATCATGCTGAGAATGTGGGCGCTCACCCGGTTCGACTCCCGGGTTCCCTCGACGGTCAGGGATGCGGTGGCACCACTCATGAGCTGGTCGAAAACGGAAACCAGGCTCCAAGAGGTGTAGAAATAAGCGGTGGCCTCATAGCCGAGCCGAGCGGAGACGATCACAGGCAGCAGAGTGGTGGCCGCGAGCTGGACGAGTCCGCCGGCCATGTCGCTGATGATGTACCAGTCCGCTCGGCGCCGCGATCCGGTGGCGGTCGCATGAGGAGCGTTCCGCGACGATGCGGCCACGTCATCGAGCTGATTTCTCGATAACACCCTGCGCCAGATCAGTATGTTGATGGCGAGGACGAGCAGGATGACCGGCGCGGTCCAGGCGAAGAAGAGACCGGCCGAGATCCCGAGCGCGGCGAAGACGAACAGCAGGACGAGCTTCGACGCCGCGAAGAACGCGTTCTCGATCGGCACCCAGGACGCCTTGCGCAGCCCGGCGAGCACCGAGTCCTGAAGAGCAAAAATACACCAGAATGCGACTGCAGCGACAAAGAAGATCGAGAACCAGGGGTCGAAGTCGGCGAGGAATGTCGTATGGGAGAACAGGGCCACGAAGCCGAGAGCGAGCACGGTCGCCAGCAGCCCTGACATGGCATAGGCGTTGCGGATGATCGTGCGTCTGGATCTCGCCGCAGCCGGAATGGTGGCAGGCAGGATGTTCTGCTGGTTAAGCTGGGCCAGTCCGGATAGCAGCAGCATCGTAGACACGGCCGTGGAGGCCCGTCCGACGTTCTCCGGCGAGTACAGCCAGGCGGCGATCGCCCAGAAGGCGATACCGAGAACTCCGGTGATAGCCGTGGACGCCATCAGGAGGATGGCATTGCGCAGCAACGGCGAACGGAGGATTCCTACCGTCGAGGCGAGCRCCGGGACCGGGAACAACCGCCGACCGCCTCTGGCCTGGGCATGCCGCGGGCCAGCATGCGCCCGCCCACGCGTGCCGGGGCGGCGCCCAAGGCTACTCCGGTTCACCTGATATGGCCCCGATCGACGCGACGGGATTGCGTTCGCCGCGCCTGCAGGTACGCGAACGGGCCGGACGCGATGCCGAGGACCTCGGTCAGCACCAGCTCCACGGGAAAACGCGGCCCGCGGCTGACGTTCTTTGAAGATCGTGGTAGCAGGAGGAACAGAAGGCCGGCAGGCACCCTACGCAGGATCTCCGCCAGTTCCTGAGGACTCGACAGCGCCTGCGCCATGAGCATCGCAGACAATCCCGTGCCGTAGTTGCGCAACTGATCGAGGAGATCGCCGTAGCGCTGCCGATGTGTGTGGTAAACAATCGCCGACGGTTCGTAGACCAGCCGCCGTCCGGACCRGATCGTCCGTGTGAACAGTTCGAGATCCTCTCCGGCATGCGTAGGTGTGCCAGGGCCGAGGACCTCGTTGAAACCACCCAGCTCGCGGACGGCGTCCACGTCGAAGGCGACGTTGTTGCCGGATCCGAAGGCGCCGGCCGCATAGGGATAGAGGGCGCCCTCTCCGCTCCAGCGATCGAAGATCCGCCGCTCCAGTCCCTTACCGAAGCCGCCGTACTGCTCGAACCAGATCTGAGCTGAGGTCATCAGCTCATCGGGGAGCACCAGGCCGGTAACGCAGGCGACGCCGTCCGCCACGTCGAACCCGTTCAGGATCGCAGGAAGCCAGTGTCGGTCCACCTGCGTGTCGTCGTCCAAGAAGGCGACAGCCCGGCCCTCGGCCGCGCCGAGACCGGTGTTACGCGCCCGGGACGCGCCCTTGCGCGGCTCACATAGATAGCGGAAGCGCGCGTCCGCCCGGCTGACCGACTCGACGAGCTCCCGGGTCGCGGCCGTTCTGGGAGCGTTGTCAATGATCAGAAACTCGATCTCACGTTCAGCGACCGCCTGAAGCGAGGAAATCAACCGGCCGAGGCTCTCCGGCCGGTCGCGCGTCGGGATGACGACGCTCGCCGGCCGACGCCGCTCCTGCATGTGCATGGGCCAGGAGTGCGAGCACTCGTGCTGGTCGAGCCGGCACTCCTTGACCAGCATCGGGATGGTTACGGTGTTCGTGTCGCCCCTGTCGGAGGCCTCCAGCTGCCCGATGGGGATGCCGTGGCAGCGGACCAGCACACGGATCTCACCGAACGCGATCCGTGGCTGGAGCACCGCCGCGCGGGTCGTCAGCAGAGCGGTCGTGAGCTCGTACTCCGCAATACGGACCGGCCGACCGGCATCCGGCTCCGGTGCAGTGGCGTGCCGACCAAGACGTGACATCGCAGTCGCCAAGCGATACCAGGCCGCGAGCACGGCATACAGACGGCCGAGGGGAGAGGTACGGCGTCCGGCCACTGCCTCGGAGCCGCTTATTTTCGTTTCCGGAGCGGACGTTTCATCAGTTTGAAAAGCTGTGGATACCTGCTCGTGACCGCACATCTGAGGTTCGTCCGTTGGGTTCGGCGATGCGCAGGCGCTTGCCACCTGCCGGCGAGGAGAACAAGGTGCAACCAGAACGTCCGACGGAACGTCCGAGCTTTGCGAGGGCACGCGAGACGGAAGATCAGAGAGTTCCGCGCCACCTTGCCGATCGAATCCGAGCATGCTGAAGCCAGCCCCCCAACTGACCAATAACGAAGATCCGCTACAGATCATCGCAAACAAGTGATCAAAACGGCAATGGCGCGATCGACACACAACATGCGCCGAAGCCTCCGACTCCCCTAACCAGCCCCCCAGCCTTCGGAAGGTAGCGTCCCCGATTCACCTATACTTTAGCCTTAAGCCACCCTTCTGGGTCATCGTAGCATGCCGGTCATGGCCCACCGGCCGCCGGCCGGCAAGACCCGAACCACCTCGGCCAGACGCGGCCACAGAGGAGCCGACTTCACGAAGACGTTACCCGGCGGATCGGTTACGTTCTCGATCGRGCCTCGCCATTGCCTTCACTCCCTCTCTGCCGACCGGACAACGCAGCCCCGGCTCCGACCGCCAATCCGCGATTTCGAGATGTTCATTACACATCAAGCGATCTTCTTGCTTCCCCGCCACAAGGCACGTGCCTCACGCGGCATGAGGTAACTCGAGATCCGTCCGCACCGCGCCCCGAGCTCCGCGGCCACACCGGCAACCCTTAATTGCCACCGACTCGGCATCGCTATACGTAGTCGAGCTATAACTCCTCGCGATAACCCCTAGACAGTTGTCATTCCACTATCAACCCCTGCATCCGTACTGCTATCCTGACCTGGGGAGTATGTAGTCCGCGCCGGAAGCAGGCGGCAACCACCGGGGGGCATCTGGATGCACGAGGTTACGTCCATCCTGCTTCACGGAGTTCTGCTTCTCAGTAGATCTGCCTAGTCGAAGGTTCTGCAGGACGCAGCGCTCCGGGCCCTTCGCGCCGAGGGGTACTGAAGATTCATGGGGGAGAATTCTCATGTCGACAGCTCAGACGCGGCCAACGGTCAGCGTTGTCATTCCAACGTTGAACGAAGCCCGGAATCTGGCACATGTATTTGCCCGCCTGCCAGCCGATGCGGAGATCGTGCTGGTCGACGGGCGGTCGACCGACGGAACCGTCGAGGTGGCACGGCGCCTGCGGCCAGACGTGGTCATCGTAAACCAGACCCGCCGCGGAAAGGGTAACGCGTTGGCCTGCGGATTCGCGGCGGCCACCGGCTCCATCATCGTCATGCTCGACGCGGACGGCTCCGCCGATCCCGGTGAGATCAACGCCTACGTGTCCGCGCTTGTCCTCGGCGCAGACTTCGCGAAGGGCTCCCGCTTCTGCGCTGGCGGTGGGAGCAGCGACATCACTCAGCTGCGCCGCCTGGGCAACCGGGTACTCAACGGCCTGGTCAACCTGCTGATCGGCAGTCGCTACACCGACCTGTGCTACGGCTACAACGCCTTCTGGCGGCACTGCCTGCCGGTGCTGGAGATGGAGCCCGGCCGCGCCGACTCGGTGAAACGATGGGGTGATGGGTTCGAGGTCGAGACCCTCATCAACATGCGGGTCGCGCTCGCCGGCATGCGCGTAGTCGAGGTGCCCAGCTACGAGCACCACCGGATCCACGGCGCCAGCAACCTCAACGCGCTCTCCGACGGCACCCGGGTGCTGCGCACCATCCTAGTCGAGGCGCGTGGCAAGGCCCGGATCCGGCCACGGGCCACCGTCCCGCCGCACCCACTGCTCGACATCCCCGAACAGAAGCATGCGCCGACCACCCCACTCGGCCTGAGCACTCCGGCCGGCCCAGCCGCCTCGATCACCGCCTCCACGACGCGGCTAGAGAACGCATGACCCACGATGCGACCAGCAGCATTCCGGGCCTGGGACAGTTCGACATCCTCGGCTCCGGTAGTCGCACCGGAACCGGACCCCACGCCGCGCATCTTCCCGGGCCGCGGTCTGCTGACGACCGACCGAGCGCGTCCGTGGTCGTGTGCTGCTACACCGAGGCCCGTTGGGACGATCTCTGCGAGGCTGTCGCCAGCGCCCACGACCAACTCGGGGTACGCGACGAGCTTGTCCTCGTCGTTGACAACAACGAGGCCCTGCTGCGGCGTGCCATCAGCGCCCTGCCGGATGTCACCGTGGTGGCGAGCATGAACCCACGCGGCCTGTCCGGCGCACGCAACACCGGCATCGCGGCCACCACAGGCGACATTGTCGTCTTCCTCGATGACGATGCCAGGGCGAAACCGGGCTGGCTCGAGCGCATGCTTGCCCCGTATACCGATCCCCGTGTCATGGGAGTTGGTGGTGCCGCCCGTCCGGCCTGGCCCACCACCCGGCCCGCATGGTTCCCACCCGAGTTCGACTGGGTCGTGGGATGCAGCTACGAGGGTCTGCCCACCTCACGGGCGCCCGTCCGCAACCCGATCGGCGCATCCATGTCCTTTCGGCRCTCGGCCTTCGATGCGGTCGGCGACTTCACGCACGGCATCGGCCGCACAGGCACGGACCCGATGGGCTGCGAGGAGACGGAGTTCGGGATTCGGCTGCGCCAGTCCGAYCCGAACGCGGTCGTTCTCTACGAGCCCGCATCGGTGGTCGCCCATCGGGTGACCACCGAACGAACAACCTTCACCTACTTCCGGCGACGGTGCTATGCCGAGGGGCTGTCCAAGGCGCGGGTTGCCGGGCTCGTCGGCCAGGAGTCAGCCCTGGAGGCGGAGCGGACGTATGTGAGTCGGACCCTTCCCCGGGCCGTCTGGCGTGATCTGTCCAGCGCCGGTCACCGCTCGCGCGCAGCGACGATCGTCTTCGGAGTGGCCGCGACATCCTGCGGTTACCTACGCGGGCGACTCGGACGCCTAGCAGGCTAAGCACGAGGGACCCGCGCGGTGCGGGTGACGGAGAGCAGGTCTYGGCTCCCCGTCACCCGCACCCGGCACGCCTCGTCACGCAAGTCACCCACCCGGCGGCAACCGCTCCCGCCAAGCCCGTRCCACCACTGCGGCCGTCGTTGTGCCAGACGCCTCAGAGCAGGTTCGTCGGCGCCCGGTAGATCTTGATCCAGTCGACGAACATCGTGACCGTTAGCGGCGTCTGTGCGTTCCTGYACGGGATCACCTGAAAACAACCTCGATCATGCTGAAGCGTCATATGCATCGGCTTTGCCGGGATCATATTGCGTTCACGTGCATTCGTCGACCGCCTGACCGTCCAGGTGGGCTTACCATCCAGATAATATACGATACTGTTCGGCAACCATTCCACCCCGACTGTGTGCCACTGGGTAAAATCAGCGTATACTTTTTCTTCCAACTGCCGATTATCGCTGCCGAAATGAAGGAAGTTACTGCCGACCTGACGCTGCGGGTCCGGAACCTCGATGACGTCGATCTCCCCGTCAGCCGGCCACTTCTCAGACTGCGGCCAGAGCAGTACCACCGCCGAGTACCCGGACCCCCGCTCCACTCGAATCCGCGCCTCCCAGCGCCCGTACCGCAGGTTGATACGGCTGGCGACACCGCCAGAAACGTCACGCCCGGCCGCATCGATCCATCCGGTGAGCCGCAGCGTGCCGTTCGCCACCGAGACATTGGCCGGTGACCTGGGCATCAGCGGGACCTGCGGCGAGTCGTAGATCGCCCACCGGTTCGGGTCGAGCGTGTTCCCGTTGAAGGAATCAGCGTAGACCGGCRTTCCCCAGACCGGATTCGGCGCCCATGTCGACGTCGAACCCGGCGTATCGCTGACAGCCGACGGCGCGGAGGTGGACGGGGACGGCGACAGGGTGGAGGCCCCCGACGACACAGGTTGCTTGTCGGGCGGATCCGACGACATCCCCGGCTGCGGGGTCGAGGAGGCTGGCGTCGGCCCACCGGGCAAGGCCGATCCCCTATCCTCGCCATCGGACGTCCAAGCCGGTCCACAGGCGGCCACCAGCACCAACAAAACCACCAAGAGTCGACGATCGAGCCGCCGAACGGTCTTTCGCATGACAACCCCCGCCGCAGATCGCTCCACCGTGCTTCCTGGACAGCGACGGCATCGGCACGACTAACAGGACCGTAGCCATTGTCCGTCGCACACGGTTCCTTGTGGACACGGATCGCCAACTCCGGAGATGCGGCCCGCCCGGCAGCCGGCATGTCAT
>NZ_MRUJ01000141.1:0-35887 GCF_002099325.1 Frankia sp. KB5
TCCAACGCCATCGACGGCTCCAGCACATCCACCGGATAACCCGTCTTCTCCGCCACCACCTCCGCCACCGCCGACTCAATAACCGACACGTCGACGCCCGCCGGCGGCTCGGCCGTCGCCGGCTGGGCAATCCCAGCGGTGGCCGGCTGCGACCCCACGGTCGCCGGGGCCGCGGATGGGACGGTCACCGGAGGCACGGATGGGACGGATGGGACGGATGGGACGGTCACCGGAGGCACGGGCGGGGCAGCCGCGATCGCACCCGCCGGACGCCCGTTACTGTTCCCGGTGCTGGGGATCGGAAGCGGGACGGCCGGCAGCCCGGGCGCCGGGATTCCCGGCGTACGCAGATCGCCCGCCGTTCCCCGTCCGTACAGGTCCGTCGGTTCCGTACCGGTGGTGAGCGCGCCGCCCGGCGCCCCGCCGGCCGCGAGCCCGCCGGCGCCGTGGCCGCCGACGCCGTGGCCGCCGACGCCGTTGCCCTGGCCGCCGACGCCGTTGCCGTACTCCAGGTCGGTCAGGGACGCCAGGATCTCGTTGACCCGGATATGGGCCTCACCCACGGCCAGGCTCTGCCGGGTCACAGCGTCGGCAGCGGCCCGGATCTCCTGACCCGCCCCATTGTCCGCGGGGGCCGCGCGAAGGACCTGCACGAGGCCCTCGGCGACCCGGAGCTGGGTGTCGAGGAACTGGGAGTGCAGGGCCAGATGGTCGCGGGCGACCTCGCTGATGCCGGCGACCTCACCGGCGCTCGGGGCCGGGGCCGCCAGGGTGGCTGCCGCCGGAGCAGGCGCTACCGGAGCAGGCGCTACCGGAGCGATGGCCGTCGGGACGGGTACCGCCCGGGTGGGCGCCGGTGCCGGCTGGGTGGGTACTGGCCGGGTGGGCGCCGGTGCCGGCTGGGTGGGTACTGGCCGGGTGGGCGCCGGTGCCGCTTCGGGGACGCGCCGCTCGGTGGCGGTCGGGACGTTTTCGAGCGCCGCGGCGGCCGACTCTCGCGGCCGGACGGCCGCGGCGGCCGCGAGCGTGACCAGCGCGTCGGCGTAGGCGCGACGGCGAGGCTCCGAGACGTAGTCCGCCCCGGTCAGCGCAACCGTCATCCCGGTCGGCTGCACCTGCTGCGGCAGCGGGGCCGTATAGCGGTTGAGCCCGCTGAGCTCGACGCCGAGCACCGCGAGGCGCACGGCCGCGGTCATCAGAGCCACCGCGCCGTCGCCGTCGCGACCGGCGTCGGTGGGGATCGCCACGACATCGTCGCCGAGGGTGCGCCGGACCAGACCGGTCAGCACCTGGCTCGGCCCGATCTCGACAACCACCGTCGCGCCGTCCGCGCGCAGGGCCTGCAGCCCGGCGACGAACTCGACGGGGTTGCCCAGCTGCCGGGTGAGGACCCGGCGGTTCTCGGCGGGGTCGTCGCCGTACCGGGCGCCGGCGGTGTTGGCGTGCACCGGCACGGCCGGCGATCCGATTTCGGTGACGTCCACCGCGGCGGCGAAGTCGTCCACCGCGTGCCCGACGAGCGAGGTGTGGAACGCCGCGGCCACGGAGATGCGCCGGGCGTCGAGCCCGTTCGCGGTGGCGGCGGTGACGAACTCCTCGACGGCGGGCGTCGGACCACCAACGACGACCTGGTCGGGGGCGTTGTGGTTACACACGACCACGTCCGGGTGCGCGGTCAGCAGCTCGGCGACCGCGTCGCGGTCGGCGCGGACGGCGGCCATGGTGCCGGGGTCGAAGCCGGGTTCGTCCGGCGGGGCCATGGCCTGGCCGCGACGCCGGGCGAGCCGGAAGAAGTCGGCGTCGGCGAGGGAACCGGCGGCCCACAGGGCGGTCAGCTCCCCGAAGCTGTGGCCGAGCAGGCTCACCGGGCGCAGTCCCAGCTCCCGCAGGAACCGGAACTGGCCGACGGAGAGCGCACCGATCGCGGGCTGCGCGTACTCGGTGCGCGTCAGGTTCATCTCGTGGTCGGCACGGTCGCCCGGATCGAAGCTCGGCGGCGGGAACACCGCACGGGCGAGCGTGAGCTCGGCCCCGGCGAAGGTGGCGTTCGCCGCGTCGAAGGCCTCCCGCACCGGCGGGATCTCGACGGCGGCGGTGAGCCCCATGTCGACGTACTGGCTGCCCTGGCCGGCGAAGACGACGCCGACGCGGGGCTGCTCGGCCGCCTGCCGGCGGTAGTGCACCCCGGCGGGATGCGACCATTCGGCGGCGTCGGCTCGCGCCGCGAGCTGCTCGATCGCGATCGCGCGCAGGCGCTCCGCCTCGGCGCCGGTGCGCGCGACGAACCCGACCCGCGCGGCGCTGCCCGGGATGCCCGTGTCACCGTTCGGTTCGGCCTGTCCGCGCACCAGGTCGAGGAGCTCCGCGGGCGTCGCGGCATGCCACAGGTGGGCGCGGACGGCACGGTGCGTCGCCCGGGCGGCACGCTTATCGGCGTCCGGGCGTGCCGTGTCGGGGGTCTCCTCCAGGACGACGTGGAAGTTGGTACCGCCGAACCCCATGGCGGAGGCGGCCGCCCGGCGCCGCCCCACGTCCGGGTCGAGCACCCAGGGCCGGGTGCGGGTGCTGAGGTAGAAGGGCGAGCCCTCCTGGGCGAGCGCCGGATTCGGTTCGCGGACGTTGATCGTGGGCGGCAGCACCCGGTTGTACAGCGACAGCGACAGCTTGATCAGGCTGGCCGCGCCGGCAGCGCCCTTGGTGTGCCCGATCTGCGACTTCACACTGCCGATCGCCGCCCGGCCCGGGCGTGCCCCGGCCTCGGCCAGGACGGCCCCGAGCGCGGACAGCTCGGTGGCGTCACCGACGGCGGTACCGGTGGCGTGCGCCTCGAACAGCTCGACGGACGCCGGGCTCACCCCGGCGTCCGCGTAGGCCCGGCGCAGCGCGCGGACCTGGCCCTCCGCGCGCGGCGCGTAGACGCTCTTGAACCGACCGTCGCTGGACGACCCGAGACCCCGGATGACCGCGTAGATCCGGTCCCCGTCGCGCTCGGCGTCGGCCAGCCGCTTGAGCGCCAGCATCCCGATGCCCTCGCCGACCAGGGTGCCGTCGGCGCCGGCGGCGAACGGCTGGATGCGGTCGGACTTGGACAGCGCCTGCGTCTTCGAGAAGCACATGTAACTGAAGATCGAGTTCTCGGTGTCACAACCACCGGTGATCATGAGATCGGCACGGTGGTCGATGAGTTCGGCGATGGCCCCGCGGACGGCCGTGAGCCCACTCGCGCACGCGGAGTCGACCGTGTAGTTCGTGCCTCCGAGGTCGAGCCGGTTGGTGATCCGGCCGGAGACGACGTTGCCGAGCAGCCCGGGGAACGAGTTCTCCTCCCACGGCGGGAACGCGAGCGAGAAGGCCTCCGAGACCGCGGCGGTTTCGGCCTCGTCGAGTCCCGCGGCGCGCACGACCTCGCGCAGGACCGGCGTCTCCAGCCGGGCCGCCAGCGGGTGGGCCATCGTGGTGGGGCCGGCCATGCCCAGGATGACCCCGGTGCGCTCGGAGTCGTACCATGCCGATCCCGGTGCGCCCGCGTCGACGAGCACATCCCGCGCGACGATCAGACTGAGCAGCTGCACGACCGCGGTCACGTCCAGCAGGTTGGGCGGAAAGCCGAACTCCACCGGGCTGAACGCGACCTCGGGGAGGAAGCCGCCCCGGCGCGCGTAGGTACGGTCGGGCACCGTCGCATCCGGGTCGTAGTAGTCCTCCGGGCGCCAGTGCGTCGACGGCACCTCGGTGACGCAGTCGACGGCGTCGATGACGTTGCTCCAGTACYCCCGCACGTCGCGCGCCATCGGGAACAGTCCGGCGAGCCCGACGATCGCGATCGGGTTGTTCGCGAGTCGTCGGTCGTCAGGGCGGTCGGACTCGTCCACGTGCTTCTCCCCTTTACTGGCCGGCAGGTCACCACCGCGTGCGGCGGGACCCTGATATGTCGGGCGTGGTGCCCTGATATGTCGGGCGTGATGTATCCGGCGGAGGTATTCAGGTGTGAGGTATTGGGAACCGGTTCACCGGAGCGGACCGGCCGGTCCGCCGGAGAGCCAGACGGCCGGCGGGTTGTTCCGGAACAACGTTGTCCCGGAACAACGTTGTTCCGAAGCACTGCCGCAGGTCTTCGTGGCCGTGACAGCGAACCGCGAGGCCTGGCGACAGTTTACTCGTATCCGATCCGCGCGGGCATCCTGGAACCAGTGTCATCGACGTCCTGTTGTTCCGCAAGAACAACCTGCYGAACACTCGATCGGCCGAGGCAATCGCCGCGACGGTGCGTCGTGAGATGCTTCACTCCCGATCCACTCGACGTCGGGTCAGAATACGTCGAGAGGCCGGTCAACCGAACAGGGTCAGGATGGAACCGGAACCGGAATCCGGGGAGCCGGGYGCGACAGGACTTCGCGCACCAGATCCGCAAGGAGACTGGCGACGAATTCGTATCCGGCCGCGTTGGGATGATAGTCCCCGGGATTCCACAGTTGAGAGTCGTGGGCGCGGTCGACGTGATCGAAATCGACGAGGAGAATTCCGTGGTTCGCCGCGGTCGAGCGGACATGGTCGTTCGCCCGCTCGATCCTGGAGCGGAGTACGTCCAGGATCGCCGGCGGCGCCGAGAGCCTGGTGGTGAGGTCCGGAAAGGTGAAGGTGAACGCGGTGGTTCCCGGGACCGCGAGAGTCGCGACTAGGTGGGTGAAGTTTTTTTCGAACCTGTCCTGCGAGTAGTCCGCGAGCAGGTCGTTGCTGCCCGCGGCGATCCCGACGAGGGCCGCCGGGGCGGAGGCGGCGACGTCGAGCTGCGTGTCGATGACATCCTGCGTCGTCGCGCCGTTCCGCCCCAGGTTGAGAACGCGACTGYGCGGAATACCCAGAGCCGCGGCCATTCTGGGCGCCCAGCCGATCCAGGCGCCGTCGGGAGCCGGGTCACCGCGGCCCTCGGCGAAGCTGTCGCCGACCACGGTGAGCATCGGCGACGGCGTCGGACCGCCGATGATCGGTCGACTGTCCATTACACGGCCGCCGCGGCCAACATGATGGACTCGACGTTCTCCGGCGCGAGAAAGACCGACGACGGCACGACACCCGCGATCATTCCGAAGAACTGCGCCCGCGCCGTCTCGTTGTTCGGCAAGGCCCGCCACAGCGCCACGAGGTGCGGCGGGAAGTTCAGCTCGCCCAGCGTCGTGGTGAAATTGAACGCACCGGCCGATTCCTCGTCGCGCAACCGCTGATACTCGGCGAGGGCCTCGTCCATGGGCCGGTCGCCACGCAGCGCCTGGTCCACGTGCTCGGTCAACAGGTCCGCGCAGCGGAAGGCGTCGGTGATGCCCAGACCGGTCACCGGGTCCTTGTGGTAACCAGCGTCTCCGGTCAGCGCCCAACCCGGACCATAGGACGTGCGGTAGTAGTTGTCCGGATAACGGATTCCGTAGTAACGGTCCTCCTGGACGCCATGGCTGTCGAGATCCTCGGCGAGCTCGGGCGCGACGCTGCGGAAGGTCCGGCGCAGGCTCCCGTCGATATCGGCGCGGAACTMCTCGAAATCCTCGAGGTTGCGCATCGCGGTGACGAGGGTGAGCCCGTCATGGGTGGGCCAGCCGGCGCACTGCTCGTGGTCACCGAACCGGCTGTGGAACTGCCAGTCCAGCCCACTGAAATAGGAGTAGTAGATGAAGCTGGCCGCCGGCACGACCTTGTAGAAGTCGRCTCCCACCAGGTCGGCCACGACGGAGTTGCGGCCGTCGGCGCCCACGACGAGAGTGGCCCGCTCCTCGACGACGGCTCCCATGGCGTCCCGGCCCACGATCCCCGCGACCGTGCCGTCGTCGTGACGGATCAGATCTCGGACCGAGAAGCCCTCCCGGACTTCGACACCCGCCGCGACCGCGCCGTCGAGCAGGAGCTTGTCCAGCACGATGCGGCGCGGCGCCATCGAGAACGCCAGCCCGTCGACCGGATCGGCGAACCCGCGGATGACCACACCGAGGTGGGACACCGTCATGTCGGTGATCGGCCGGCAGTTGGTCGCCGTGAGTGCGTCGAGCAGCCCCCACTCCCGCAGACGGAGCAGTGCGGCCTGCTGAAGATAGTGGGTGGAGATCGTGTCGCTGGGAAAGGACACGCGGTCGACGAGCAGCACCCGGTGACCGCGCCGGGCAAGCAACATCGCCACAGGTGAGCCGGCGCAGCGCGCTCCCACGACAATCACGTCGTACATGGTCGGAGACTCCCTGAAGTATGCCGGTCAACCGATCGTTACACTGGCACGACGGGTCCCCGGYGGATGTGTTGTCGTTATCCTCCTGGGCATCCTCCTAGGCTCCCCTATATACCTGCAAGGCGTCACAAGGTGATGTAATCGCACGATAGGAATCACCAATGGCAAAGGRTTCGTAAAGTCGCCTCGAATTCATCCCGAAGAAACCTTTCCAGYGGATGCTCAGTAACATGTCTGCTCAGTCGGAGATACGATCCCCACTGGAGATGGTTCGCGAGGCGCACTTTCAGGCGAACGGTGACGCGCCACCAAATCTCGAACAACTCCGTTCCGTCATCGACACGATGGTGCCATTCTGCAACCTGACCGGGGTGCGGGTCGTCGAGCTGCGCCGGGACGGCGGCGTGGCGGAGCTCCCCAACCGACCCGACCTCCAGAACCACATGGGCACCGTGCATGCGGCGGCGCAGTTCCTCGCCGCCGAGGTCTCCGGAGCCGCGGCGTTCTCGGGCGCCCTGGCACCGAGGATCTTCAGCCTCCGCAGCTTCGTGCTGCGCGACTGCCGGATCATGTACCTGCGGCCGGCGGTCGGTCGGATCCGGGCCCACGGTTCAGTGGACATCGAGGTGGCGCACCCGGCAGCGGAGCGGACCGCCGAAGAACGCTTCGAGATCCGCGGGGGCTCGCTGCTCTACGACGACGCCGGCGCCCTCGTCGCCAAGGCGGAGTTCGACTACCGCGCCTGGTTCGACGCCTCCTGACAAGACACCTGCAGGAAAGATACCTGCAGGCAAGGCGCCGCCGGCAGCAGGAGGGCCCTGCCCGCAGGTAAAGCCCGTAACCACGGCTCTCCCTCGCCCGGGCCGGGCATCCCGGCCCGGGCGTCCTCCGCGACTTCACTGGAAGAAGTCCACAGACGTTACTACGCTCACCATCATGCCCGGCTTTCCGGCTGCGCTCACCAACCTTTATCGGACCCGCTGTCGGAAATACCGATCAGACGATCGGCGATCCGGATGGAAGGAGCGGCACGTGTCCGCAGATGCTCTTGTTCCTCCCCCGTCGGCGGCCGCCGGTGAGACCGAACCCGCGGCGGAAAGCGAGACGGAACTCGAGGTCGCCACCACTGCCGGGACGCGATTCGGCCTGCGTGTTCTTCCGCAGGCCGACGAGTCCGCGCCGGTGATTCTCCTGCTTCCGGCGATGGGGGTTCGGACAAAGTACTACACCCCCTTCGCCGAGGCACTGCGGTCGCTGGGGTACTCGGTCGTGACAACCGATCTGCGCTGGCATCACCACGGAGCCGCGGCGCTCCGGCGCTCGGCCGGCAGCCGGGGCAGCTACCAGGAGGGTGTCGAGGACGACCTGCCGACGATCACGGCGGCGACGCGGGAACGATTCCCCGGGGCGCCGCTGTTCGTCGTGGGTCACAGTCTCGGCGGACAACTCTCGATCCTGCGTGCCGCGCGGGAGGCCCCCGACAGCGGCGGGCTGAGCGGCCTGGCCGTCATCGGCGCGGGCACCTCGTACTGGCGCGTCTTCAGGCCCCTTCGTTCAGCGTGGGTCCTGGGCGGTTCCACGTTCGTCGCGGGGGTGTCGCAGCTGCTGGGCTACTGGCCCGGGCACCGGTTCGGCTTCGGCGGGCGGCAGCCCAGGGCGCTGATGCTGGACTGGGCCAGAAGTGCCCGCACCGGCCGTTACCGGCTGGCCAGGTCGGAGCCCGACCTCCTCGGTCTTCTCGGCGCGGTGACCCTGCCGGTACTGGCCATCTCCCTGGACGCCGACCATCTCGCGCCGCGCCGGGCGGTCGACTATTTCACCAGGCGGTTGACGGGCTCGGAGGTCCATCGCGTCCACCTGGACCGCACGAGTGGATCCACCCACCTCGGTCACTTCGACTGGATGAAGGAACCCGCTGTCATAGCACGCCACGTGGCCGAGTGGATCGACCTCGTCCTCGGCCGGAGCGGCACGGGCGCCCGGTGACGGGAACCGCACCGTGACGGGGTGCTCGTCGCGGTTCCGCTCACTGTCGCCATCCCTCTTGTTCGCCATCCCTCTTGTTCTTGTTCGCCATCCCTCTTGTTCGAACTTGTTCGAAGCARCCGCTCCCCACCGTGATTCTCGCTTCCCACCGGGCAGCCCCGACCGTCCGGTTCACCACGGTTGACAGACGGCTTGTCTTCGTCTCGAAGACAGCCTGTCCATCGCACGTAGGGTGCAGTCATGTCTCCCCGTCGCTACGAGCAACGGCTGCGCACGGCTGGTGCGGACCAGACCCGCCGCCGGATCCTCGACGCGATGTACGAACAGCTGCCCCGGCTCGCGAGCGTGGAGGCGGTCGCGCGGCAGGCGGGCGTGGCCCGGTCGACGGTCTACCTGGTGTTCGGCTCCCGAGCGGGGCTGTTCGATGCCCTCACCCAGGACGTGCTCGACCGGGGCGGTTTCGCGGACCTGGTGCGGGCCGTGCAGGATCCGGACCCACTCGTTCACCTGCGCGGCGGGATCACCGCAAGCGTGCGGGTGTACGCCGGGCAGCGCGACGCCCTGTGGGCCCTGCGCTCGATGGAACAGGCGCTCGATGGCGCGCTGCAACGGGCCGAGCAGGACCGTCTCGGCGGGATGGAACATCTCGCCGAACGCCTGGCCGCCCACGGCCTCCTGCGCGTGCCGGTGGCCGCCGCGGTCGACGTCCTCTGGCTGCTTACCAGCTTCGACGCGTTCGACCTGCTCTACACCGGCCGCCGGCTGTCGGTCGACGAGGTCGCGGCCCGGCTCCTGGCGACCGCCGAGCACGCGCTGCTCTGAACCGGCACACATCCCGCTGGAGCTACCCGAAGGCGGCGATCGACCTCGTCCTCGCCCAGATGGAGACCCTCACCGAGGACTGGTCCCCCGCCGACCAGTAAAACGACACTTCTCCTTGGTCATCGAGCAACCAATGCGCTGACCGGACGAGCTGCTGCCCCCGACATTCTCCGCCTCTTACGGAGATCGATACTCCTGTACTGGACGTGTACTGGACGTGTACTGGACGATAAGAGATGACCTTAACCTTGCTGAATTCGCCGAAGTTCAAAGCCGGTAGCTTCCGCTGGAAGGCCTGGGCGGGCGAAGCCGCGTTAGTACTGGGTGGTCGCGGCCAGGGCCAGYAGAACCAGCGCGATCACCGCGGCGGTCGTGCGGATGCTGTTGAAGAAGTCCCAGCGCGCCCGCTGCTCGCGCCAGTCGGCCGGCGGAGACTCCGRCTGCCAGGTGGCCATGGCGTTGTTGATCGGAAGGTCGCCGCGCACGGTGACCAGGATGTTGGTGAGGACGCAGGCCGCCACGATGCCGGCCAGCACCGCGCAGGCCGTCGCACCGGTGACGCCGRCCGCGACCGCCAGGGCGATCGTAGCGATCAGATTTGTAATCTGCAGCAGCTTCATCATCCGCGGGTAGCTGATGTCGAACGCCTGCTTGACCATTACGTAGGGAGTGGGCGGCAGTGAATGCATCGCGGGCCGTACGGCGACCAGGCCGACCGTCAACGTGCCCGCCACCAGCCCGGTCAATACGAGAGAGATCACGACCAGCGCCGAGACCATCCGCTTCAGCTCTCCGTCCTGTGCATGTTGGGGACATACAGGTGACGAGCAGAGACCCGGGCTCGCCCCCGGGCGACTGTGGGGCTAAGGCATTCATACCGCAGACGACGGCTACCCGAAGGCTGGTTCACGAACCGCGTCCAGAATTACCGAAAGTTCCGGGTCATAGGGAAACGAGGCGGCTCTCTACCGAGCCRGTCACAGGCCCAGGTCGTTGATGATCCGGCCGAGCGGCTCGGGCGTGACGGACGGCTGCGGACTATCGACCGTGAGGCGGTTCATCCCCTCCAGGTAGATGTCCACTTGTTCCCTTTCATCCAAATAGGCGGTAAATATTCACATGGTTTTGTGGTCCGGGCATGACTGTGTGCCGCGCGGCCACTCGTCCAGGTAGCGCACCGTCACGGTGATGGTGTTACGCAGTTCCCGCCGTGGTGATGTCGACCTGCTGGTTGCGCCGCACCATGTCGACGATCCGGTTCACCGGTCCCACCACGAACAGCTCGTCCCCGGGCCGGAGCCGGGTGTGGCGTCCCGGCCGGTAGTCCGGCCCGCCACCGGGAGCCCCCTGGCCGTCCCGCTCCACGCCGCCGTCGGTGTCCGCGCCGCTGTCCAGATTCACGCCGCTGTCCAGATTCACGTCTCCGCCGGTGTCCGCGTTCGCGGCCGCGGTGATCACGGCGAGCACCCGGGTCCCGGTGGACAGCTCCCGCAGGGTCGGGCCGACCAGCCCGCCGCCGGCGTGGATGGTCATCCTGGCCACCAGGAACGGCGTGCGCTGCACGTAGAAGGTACTGATGACGTCGTAACCGAGCGCCGCGCCGACGAAATACGGCGTGGCCAGGGCGGACGCGCTGCGTGCCGTATGGATGCCGAAGCGCCGCTCGACCTCGTCGGCCATCGTGGTGTCGAAGATCCGCAGCACTACTCGCAGGTCGGGGTGGTGCGTGTCCGGGTCGGACTCCCGCATCCGGCCGCGGGACCACCCGCCGCCCCGCCGGGCGGCCCGCCGGGCGGGGCGGCGGGCCGCCCACGCCCCCCGCAACTCCTCGTGCGCTTCCCGGGCCGACAGCACGGCCTCCAGGTTCGCGACGTCGTCGCTGGTGAGCACCGCGATCGTGGCGGCATGGGCGAGGCCGGCCTCCAGCAGCGTCGAGCGGACGGTGGCGTCCCCGATGATCACGGGCACCCCACGTTCACGGGCGACGGGCAGGTACCGGTTGTTCTCGTCACGCTCGATCACCACCACATGCCGGCCCGCGCGCACCAGGCCGTTCATCGTGGCGACCCCCACCGAGCCGAGCCCGCATAGAATGACGTGGCCACGCACCGCCCCGGCCCGCCCGCGTCCCATCACCCGCTCCAACCGACGGCTGATGATGATGTTGGTAATGAACGCATAGACGACGGCGATCGACAGGGCGCCGAGCAGCATCAGTCCGATGCCGAACACCTGTAGCCACTCGTCGGCGGYGCCGAAGTTGAAGTCGCCGTAGCCGACCGTGGCCATCGTCGCGACCGTGAGGTAAAGCGCGTCCAGCGGGCCGAACTCGGCGGGTGCGGCCTCGTTGTGGTTGGCGTAGGTCAACCACAGCACGACCGTACCGACCATCATGATCGTTACTACGGCGGCGAGTGCGAACCGGAAGGGGGGGTCGAGCTCCCCACGGATCATCGAGACGATCTCCCGGAACCTGGCCACCGTGGCCCGCCAGACCCCCCGGACCCCTCCGGGCTCGCGGGGATCGCCGGGATCGCCATGCTCGGCCGAGCCGCCGGCCAGCGCGGCGAACAGCCGCGCGTCGTGCAGGCCCGCGACCGTCATGCCCCGCTCGTGGAACTCCGACAGCCGCCCGAGGAGCGTCAGCCGGTCGCCGGGGCGCAGCGAGACGTCGCGGGGCGGGCAGAGCTCGGGGAGGCGCTCCCCCGCGCGGCGCAGCGAGATCGGGGTCAGATCGCCATAGCGGGCCCGGAAGGCATGCCGGCCTATGATCGACTCCTCGATCACCGCGAAGACCTCGGCATCGGACCGTTCGTCCATCGGGAAGGCGTGCGTCACGTCCGAGCGGAGGCACGCCTCGACGAAGCTCGGCCCCGCGAGCTCGGCCCGGTTCAGCACCCGGACCTGGCTGAGCGCGTCCGCGAGCTGGTCGCCGAGCTGGCGGTTACTGATGGCCACGACGAGCCGGACACCGGGGGCCGTCTCGGCCGCGACCAGCGCCGTGCCCAGGTTGTCGAGGTCCGTCTCGTGACAGGACACGACCGCGAGCGCCGCGGCGATGCCGGCCTCGCGCAGCGCCCCGGCGCCACGGGTACTCTCCACCAGGACCCGCACGCCCCACCGCTCCACCCTGCGCCGGGTGGCGGGGGCGACCCGATCGTCGATGGCCACCACCGTCACACCCGACGCCCGGAGCTGTTCGGCCAGCCGGAGCCCCAGGTTGCTCAGCCCGCAGACAATGACGTGACCCGACGAGTCGGAACCACCCGAACCACCGAGACCACCGAAGGCGCCCGAACCTCCCGAGCCGCCCTGACCGTTGACAGCGCCATGCCCGCTGAGGGCACCATGCCCATCGAGGGCACCATGAACGTTGACGGTGCCATGCCCATCGAGGGCACCATGAACGTTGACGGTGCCATTGCCTCCGGTCACGCCGGGACTTCCAGAACCCGCTGCCATGCCACCCCCCTCCAGCACGCCGAACCGGTCCCGTCCCGGTCATGCCTCGACCGGACCATCCTCAACCGGATCGGTCCGGGGCCGATCAACACCGCTCGGCACGCCGTGGCGCACCTGGCCGGTCCTCGCCGGACCCGGCCGGGATCGGGCGCGCCACAAGGGGAACAGGCACCGCGCTGAGGTGGGGTATGGGGACTCGTCCGCTGCCGCCAGTTTGTCATACCGGCCCGCGGCGACGGCCGGGCACGGACCCGGTGGGCGGATCCGCCGCCTCCGATAGTCTTTTCCACCGGTAAGTGGCAAAACGGTTCGGATTCGGCTACCCAGGCAGGGCGGAGAGCAGCAGTGAAGGCGAACGAAACTACTCTGGGTGAACTCCTCCAGGGTCAGTGTCAGTACGTCGTCCCGTTGTATCAACGCCCCTACAGCTGGGAACGCGCCAACCTGCGGCAACTCTGGGCCGACATCACGAGCGTGGCCGCCGCCGGTCCAGCGGCAACACACTTCCTGGGTTCGCTGGTTCTCGCGCCGAGCCCGTCAACCACGCCGGCCGGAGTGGCGATCTGGCTGGTGGTAGATGGTCAGCAACGGCTGACGGCGCTGAGCATCCTGCTCTGCGCGATCCGCGATCATGTCCGAGATGACGATCAGATGCTCGCGGCGAAAATCGACGATCTGTACCTCATGAACAGGTACGCGGCCGGAACCGAACGTTACACCCTGTTACCGACGCGAGCCGACCGGACCGCCTGGACCGCTCTCGTCGAGCGGTCGCCGGAGGCAGGAGGCCGGGCGGGGATCGGCGACGCATACCAGTTCTTCCGCAAGGAACTCGCCGCGTTGCGCGACGCCGACGACCCGCTGGACGCAGCACTGATCGAGCAGGCCGTGGTCGGTCAGCTCGCAATCGTGGAGATCGCCGCGCATGTCGACGACGACGTCTACCGCATCTTCGAATCGCTCAACCACACCGGCCGCCGGCTCACCCAGGCGGACCTGCTGCGCAACTACCTGTTCATGCGGCTACCCACCCGAGCGGACCGGGTGTACGACTGGCGGTGGTTCCCACTCCAGGAACTGCTCGGTGACAGACTGGAGGATCTGGTCTGGCTCGACCTCGTGCTCCGCGGCGACGACCGTGCCACCAAGGAGACCGTGTACCAGTCGCAGCGGCAGTATCTCCAGACGCTGCCGGACGAGGACGCCATCGAGCAGTGGATCTCCGAGCTGCATGCAAAGGCCCTGCTGTTCAGCCGGATCCTCGATCCGGACCGGGAGGAGGACCCGGTCCTGCGGCAGGCCCTGCACCGGCTGCGCCGGTGGGGGGCGGACGTCGTCCGGCCGATCGTCCTACACATGCTGATCGCGCATGCGAATGACCGTCTCGACGCCACCGAGACCGCCGCGGCACTCCGGGTGGTGGAGAGCTACCTGGTGCGGCGGATGCTGGTCGGCATCGCGAGCGCCAACAGCAACCGCATCCTCATGTCGCTCGTCAAGGAGCTCGGCGACCAGACACCGACCGCCGCCGCGGTCACGCGGGTTCTCTCCGGCCCGCGTAAGAAGTTCCCGACCGATCAGCCTGTGAAGGAAGCCGTCCTGCTCAATCCCTTCTACTGGACCGGACGCGGCCCTCAGCGCACMTATGTGTTGCGCAGCCTGGAAGAGGATTACGAGCATCTCGAACCAGTCGACTGGGGCGTGAAGCTGACGGTTGAACACATCCTCCCCCAGTCATTGTCGAGACCGGGATGGAAAGCGGTTCTCGACGCCGATGCCCACGAGGGTGAGACGCGCGACGAGCTGCACCGCAGGCTCGTCCATACTCTGGGCAATCTGACGCTCACCGCCTATAATCCGAAACTCGCCGATCACGAGTTCACCGAGAAGAAGAAGCTGCTGGCCGACAGCGGGCTGGCGATGAACCGAGAAATCGCCGGTCAGGACAGATGGGGCCGGGAGGAGATCCAGAATCGTGGCCGGGCGCTCGCCGAGCGGATCGTGAAGATCTGGCCCGGCCCGGACGAGTCCGTAGTACCGCCGCCCCAGGACCAGCGATGGACCCTGATGAGCCGGGTACTGRCCGCGATCCCACCCGGCCGCTGGACCAGTTACTCCGACGTCGCGGAGGTGATCGGGTCCCACGCCGTCGCGGTGGGAGCCAAGCTGGCCAGTGCCCGGATCTCCAACGCCCACCGCGTCCTGCTCCTGAACGGTTCCGTCTCCCCGGACTTCCGCTGGCCCGATCCGGAACGCACCGACGATCCACGGGAGATCCTGACCGCCGAGGGTGTCATTCTCAGCAGGTCGGGCCGGGCACTGGCCCGCCAACGCATGACCGCCGCCGAACTCGCCGCCGCCGCCGATCTCGAAACCCCGGAAGAGAGCCAGGGCGCCGCCGGAACCAAGGAACGTCTGTGGGCCGCCCCGGCCGCCCGGTCCGCCGTGGGGCTCGCGGTCAGCCTGTGGCCATCAGAGCGGCGCGCGGCGGCGCCCACGGACGATGCGAACTCCGGCCTCTCCTACCGGGACCGGGTCCGGGGCTGCCTGCTGGGCGGGGCGTTGGGAGACGCGCTCGGTGCGGCAATCGAATTCCAGTCGCTTGACGAGATCCGACGGGAGTACGGGACGGCGGGGGTCATCGGCCTCACGGCCGCCTACGGGGTACACGCTCCGTTTACAGATGACACTCAGATGACGCTCTTTACCGTGGAGGGTCTGATCCGGGCCTCGGTCCGCAGCCGTTCCCGGGGGATCGCCGATCCGCCCGCGGTGCTGTGGCGCGCCTACCAGCGTTGGCTCACGACGCAGCGGCGGACCGGTCCGGCCGCCGGGGAGGTGGACGGCTGGTTGGCGGCGCAGCAGCTGATGTATGCCCGGCGCGCTCCGGGGAACGCCTGCCTGTCCGGGCTGGGGCGCCCCGAGATGGGCACGCTCGCGCGGCCGGCGAACCCCGACAGCAAGGGATGCGGGGCGGTGATGCGCTCGGCCCCGTTCGGGCTGCTCCGGCGGGGCCCGGAAACCTCCTTCGACCATGCGGTCGCATGCGCCGTGTTCACCCACGGTCATCCCTCCGGGTACCTCGCCGCGGGCGCGTTCGCATGGATCGTCGCCGCGATGGTAGACGGCGCTGGCATCACCCAGGCCACCGCATCGGCCCTCGGCCGCCTGTCGGCCGAACGCGACGGCAAGGAAGTAGCCAGAGCTCTGCGGGCGGCGCTCGGAACGGCAGCGGACGGTGCGCCCACGGCGGAACGCGTGGAATCGCTGGGCGCCGGCTGGGTCGCCGAGGAGGCGCTAGCGATCGCGGTGTACTGCGCGGTGGCGGCGCCCGACGATCCGCAGACGGCGCTGCTCGCGGCAGTCAACCACTCCGGCGACAGCGACTCGACCGGCGCGATCTGCGGGAACCTCGTTGGCGCCGCTCTGGGTGAGCCGGCGCTGCCGGCAGCCTGGCTGAAGGAGCTGGCGGGCTATGAGCTGGTCGGGCAGGTCGCGGACGATCTGGTAACCGAGATCGAGAACACCGCGACCGTCTCCGACGCCTTCGGCGCGGCCACCCCGGCCTGGTCCACCCGCTACCCCGGGAGCTGAGCTCACGCACATCAGATCTCCCATCGGTTCGAGCTGCGCCGGTGCTCCGTGGTGCTTCCGGCTCACCTGGTCGGGGGACGTTAACCTGACCGTCCCCCTACCGAAGGTCCCTTTCGGCCACCCGGGGCGGCGAGGTGAGCTGGGCTGCGAGGTGAGTTGCATGAAGGTGCGGACAACAACGGGCCGGCGATGGATCGGGGCGGTGGCGCTGCTGGCGGGCGCGCTGCTCGTGCCGCTGGGATGTGGCGGCGGTGCCGGTGGCGGCGGCTCCACCGACGTCACCACGCCGAAGCCATCGGTGTCCGGCACCACGCCGGTGCCTTCTCCGTCCGTGTCCTCCCGCTCGCCGGATGGACCGGTGGTGACGTCGCCTTCCACGACCGCGACGCCGCGGGAGCCGGTCTGGTCGAGCGAACCGCGCCGCGTCGAGCATCAGCTGTACGGTAACGCGACGGTCGTCGCGGTGCGCGGCGCGCACAACGTCGCCGGCGGGATGGCTTTCGATCGGCTGACGATCGAGTTCCAAGGGCAGCTCCCTGGCTACGAGGTGCGTTACGTGGCCGAGGTGCTGTCGCCGGGCGAGGGCGTTGCGGTCCCGCTGCGGGGGCAGGCGTTCCTGGAGGTGGTGTTGTTCCCGGCCGTGGCCCACGATGAGACCGGTAGGTCGACGCTGCGCACACCGCGGGCCGGCGGCGGGCTTCCCGCGCTCGTCCAGTATCGGATGACCGGCGACTACGAGGGATACGTCCATTTCGGCCTGGGGGTTGACGATCGGGTCGGCTTTCGGGTGCTCGAACTGTCGAACCCGTCGCGCGTGGTGATCGACCTCGCCGCCTGAGGCCTGCCGGTGAGGTCTGCCGGTGAGGCCTGCCGGTGAGGCCTGCCGGTGAGGCCTGCCGGTGAGGCCTGCCGGTGAGGCCTGCCGGTGAGGCCTGCCGGTGAGGCCTCGGCCCGTGGCCTGCCCGCGCCGCCCTGGCGCGGGCAGTTCCCTCTTTGCCGTCGCCGGTCATCGAGCCACACCGCGCCGCACCCCGAAAACCCAACACAACAGCATGATCAACTTAGGCTGCCCGGCACTGGTCCGGGAACGGCCCGTTCGGCATCGGGGGTCGGGACCTTCCGCACATGGTCTCAGGACTGGCGCGATATGGGGTGCTTGGCCTCGGCAGAGAAACATACGTGCCGGTCGGGGCACGCCGGAAGGTGTGCCCGCCCTGTGGAGATCGGGAGGCTGTCATGACGTACGTCCCACCTGGAAAGCCAGGCAGTATCGTCCATGTTACGGACCGGTACGAGAACTTCATCGGTGGAAAGTGGCTGCCGCCGCGGGCCGGTAAGTATTCGACCAACCTCAGCCCGGYCACGGCGCAGCCGATCTGTGAAATACCGCGGTCGGCGGCGGAGGATGTCGAGGACGCCCTGGACGCGGCGCACGCCGCCGCCGGCTCCTGGGCCGCCGCGTCCCCGGCGGAGCGGGCCGAGGTGCTGACCGCGGTGGCGGATGCGATCGACGCCAACCGGGAGATGCTCGCGGTCACGGAGAGCTGGGAGAACGGCAAGCCGGTGCGGGAGACGCTGGCTGCCGACATCCCGCTGGCCGCCGACCACTTCCGGTACTTCGCCGCGGCGGCGCGCACCCTGGAGGGGTCGATCTCCGAGATTGACGGCAGGACCTACGCCTATCACTTCCACGAGCCGCTCGGGGTGGTCGGGCAGATCATCCCCTTCAACTTCCCGTTGCTGATGGCGGCGTGGAAGCTGGCGCCCGCGCTGGCCGCGGGTAACTGCTCGGTGATCAAGCCGGCGTCACCGACGCCGTGGTCGATCCTCAAGCTCGCCGAGGTGATTCAGGACGTCATCCCGCCCGGCATCATCAACATCGTCAACGGGCCCGGCGCCGAGGTCGGCAGAGCCCTGGCCACCAGCCCGAAGATCGCGAAGATCGGGTTCACCGGTGAGACCACGACCGGCCGGCTGATGATGCAGTACGCGGCGCAGAACATCATCCCGGTCACCCTGGAGCTGGGCGGAAAGTCCCCGAACATCTTCTTCGAGGACGTCCTGGCCGCCGACGACGCCTATCTGAACAAGGCGGTCGAGGGGCTGGTGCTGTATGCGTTCAACAAGGGCGAGGTGTGCACCTGCCCGTCCCGGGCGCTGATCCAGGAGTCGATCTACGACGAGTTCATGGCGCGGGCGCTGGAACGGGTCGGCCGGATCCAGCAGGGCAACCCGTTGGACCCGGCGACAATGCTGGGCCCGCAGGTCTCCGCGCAGCAGCTGTCAAAGATCGGCTCCTACGTGGACATCGGCCTGGCTGAGGGCGCCGAACTGCTGGCCGGTGGGCACCGGACGCGGCTGGCCGGAGAGTTCGCGAACGGCTACTTCTTCGAGCCGACGCTGCTGAAGGGCCACAACAAGATGCGGGTCTTCCAGGAGGAAATCTTCGGCCCGGTGCTGGCTGTCACCACCTTCAAGGACGAGGCCGAGGCGTTGGCCATCGCCAACGACACGCCTTACGGGCTCGGTGCCGGTGTGTGGACGCGGGACGGTGCCCGCCAGTTCCGGATGGGCCGGGGCATCAAGGCCGGCCGGGTCTGGGTCAACTGCTACCACCAGTATCCGGCGGGCGCGGCATTCGGCGGATACAAGGTGTCCGGCATCGGCCGCGAAAACCACCGGATGATGCTGGAGYACTACAGCCAGACCAAGAACATGCTGGTCAGCTACGACGAGAACGCGCTCGGCCTGTTCTAGGGTCTCGGAGTCCAGGGTTCCGGAGTCCAGGGTTCCGGAGTCCTTTGGCATTTCCCATCGACGATTCCCCTGACTGGAGGATGTTATGAAGGCAGCAGTTGTCACCGATTTCCGGGCACCGTTGCGTATCGAGGACCGGGACGTCCCGGTGCCGGGGCCGGGCCAGATCCTGGTACGGATGGAGGCCAGCGGTCTGTGCCACACCGACATCCACGCGGCGCACGGTGACTGGCCGGTGAAGCCGACTCCCCCGTTCGTCCCTGGTCACGAGGGCGTCGGYGTGGTCAAGGCCGTGGGCGCCGGGGTGACCGGGCGCGCGATCGGCGACCGGGTCGCGATCCCGTGGCTCGGTCACGCCTGCGGACGCTGCCGCTACTGCGTCGGCGGCTGGGAGACGCTGTGCGAAAGCCAGCGCAACAGCGGCTACTCGATCGACGGTGCGTTCGCCGAGTACGCGGTGGCCGACGCGGACTACACGGTGCCGGTGCCCGGTGACGTGCCGTCGTTCGACGCCGCGCCGCTGACCTGCGCCGGCGTGACCACCTACAAGGCCATCAAGGTAGCCGGGGTGACCCCGGCCGAGACGGTGGCCGTGTTCGGCATCGGCGGGCTGGGCCACCTGGCGTTGCAGTACGCCCGCATCGCGGGTGGTTTCACCGTCGGGGTCGACGTCACCGAGGCCAAGCTGGAGCTGGCCACCGAACTGGGCGCCGACCACGTGGTGAACGCGCGGACCGCCGACCCGGTCGAGGCCATCCAGCGGCTGGGCGGCGCCGACGTGGCGGTCGCGCTCGCCGCGTCGCCCCGTTCGTTCGAGCAGGCGTTCGCCTCGCTGCGGCGCGGCGGCCGGCTGGTCTGCGTGGCCCTGCCGGCGGATGGCACGATGTCCATCCCGATCTTCGACACGGTCCTGAAGGGGATCACGGTCAAGGGATCGATCGTCGGCACCCGCAACGATCTGGCCGAGGTGTTCCGGCTGCACGCGGCCGGCCGGACCAGGGTGATCGCTTCCGGCCGGAAGTTGGACGACGTCAACGCCTGCATGGACGAGGTCCTGGACAGCAGGGTCCCGGCCCGGCTGGTGTTCGAGTTCTGATCTGGCCCATTCCGACCGGTCCGGCCTGATCAAATTTGACCCGATCTAACGCGATCTAACGCGATCTGATCCGGTCTGACCCGGTCTGACCTGGTCTGACCCGGTCTGACCTGGTCTGCTTTGATCTTGCCCGCACGGCCATCGGTCCTCATCCCCCCAACGGGGAAGGGAACACGAGGAGAATCCCGAAAGGGGGAAAGACCATGAGTCCGCTTACCGTGGGCGTGGCCATGGAGACCGCGCCCGGCGAGCGTCGGGTGGCCATGGTTCCGCAGGTCGTGGGCCGATTGGTCGGCTCCGGTCTCGACGTGCTCGTCGAGACCGGAGCCGGACGTGGCGCATGGTTTCCCGACGGCGCCTATGCCGAGGCCGGCGCCACCGTCGTCGCACGGCTCGACCTGTTCGCGCGGGCAGACGTGGTGGTGTCGGTCAGCCTCCCGGACCCGCGGACGCGCGCGTTGCTGCGCGGCGGGCAGACCCTGGTAGGGCTGCTGGCGCCGTTGCCGCGGCCGCAGGTGATGGCGCAGCTGGCCGAGGCGGGGGTGACCGCGGTGAGCCTCGACGGGCTGCCGCGGACGCTGAGTCGGGCCCAGTCCATGGACGCGCTGACCTCCCAGGCGAATGTGGCCGGGTACAAGGCGGTGCTGGTCGCCGCCGACGCCTACCCGCGTTATTTCCCGCTGCTGATGACGGCGGCCGGCACGGCCCGGCCCGCCGAGGTGCTGGTGCTCGGCGCGGGCGTGGCCGGGCTGGCCGCGATCGGCACGGCCCACCGGCTCGGCGCGGTCGTCCGCGGTTACGACGTCCGCCCGGAGGCGCGGGGCGAGGTGACCTCGCTCGGTGCGAGTTTCCTCGACCTGGGTGGGCCCGACCTGGGCGGGGTGGCCGGCGGAGCGGGTCAGGGTGGCTATGCCCGGGCGTTGACCGCCGAGGAACTGGCGGGCCAGCAAGAGGCGCTGGCTGCCGCCGTCGCCCGCCATGACGTCGTCATCACCACCGCTCAGGTTCCCGGCCGCCGGCCGCCGCTGCTGGTGACGGAGGAGGCGGTCAAGACGATGCGGCCCGGGTCGGTCGTCGTGGATCTCGCCGCGAGCCCCCTCGGGGGCAATGTGGAGATCTCCGCGCCGGATGAGACGGTGGTCACCGCGGGTGGCGTCACCGTGATCGGCGCCGGCAACCTGCCGGCCCTGATGCCGGCTGCGGCATCGGCCGCCTATGCCCGCAACGTTGCCGCGTTGCTGGGCCATCTGGTCCACGACGGCGCGCTCACCATCGACACCGCCGACGAGATTCAGGCCGGGGTCGTCATCACCCACGCCGGCCGGGTCGTCCACCCCGCCACCGCCGCCCTGCTGACCGGCGGCTCCGCGGAAAGCCAGTCTGGAGCGTGAGGACATGACCGAGACGTTGGTCACCGACCTGACCGTCCTCGTCCTGAGCCTGCTGGTCGGGTTCGAGGTCATCAGCAAGGTGCCGTCCACCTTGCATACACCGTTGATGTCCGGCGCGAACGCGATCCACGGCATCGTCGTCGTCGGCGCGATGCTGGTCGCCGCGACAGCGCACACCCCACTGGGCTACGTCCTGGTGTTCTTCGCCGCCGCGTTCGCCGCGATGAACGTGGTGGGYGGCTACGTGGTGACGGACCGGATGCTGGAGATGTTCCACCGGCGCCCGGCCGCGGAGCGAAGCCGGCTCGCAGGGCAGAACCAGCCGGCAGGGCAGAACCAGCCGGCAGGGCAGAACCAGCCGGCAGGGCAGAACCAGCCGGCAGTGGGGAGTGAGCGGTCATGAGCGGCTCGGACACGGCGATCCGCCTGCTGTTCCTGGCCGCGGCGAGCTGCTTCGTCCTCGGCCTGCACCTGATGAACTCGCCCGCGACCGCCCGCCGGGGCAACCAGCTGTCCGCGGCCGGGATGGTGGCGGCCGTCGGGACCGCCGTCGGGCTGCTGGCCCGGGACGGCGTCATCACCGCTACCGGCCTGATCGTCCTGATCGCCGGTGTGCTCCTGGGATCCGGCGCGGGCCTGTATGCGGCGCGGACCGTGCGGATGACCGCGATGCCGCAGCTGGTCAGCGTGTTCAACGCGGTCGGCGGCGGCGCGGCGGCGCTCGTCGCGTTCGCCGAGGTGGCGCGGTTGGGCGGCGCGGCCGGGCTGGCCGGGGCCTCCGGTCAGACCACCGTGACCGTCGGYCTCGACGTCGTCATCGGCGCGGTGACCTTCTCCGGCTCGCTGGTGGCCGCCGGCAAGCTGCAGGGCCTGATCAGTGGCGCGCCGGTGCTGTTCCGCGGCGCCCGACTACTGAACGCCGCGCTGGCCGCGGTCGCCGTGACCGGCGTGGCGGCGATCGTCGCTGGTCACGGTGGGACGATCGCGCTGTCGATCGTCGCGGCCGCCGCGCTGGGCTTAGGCGTGACGATGGTGCTGCCGATCGGCGGCGCGGACATGCCGGTGGTGATCTCGCTGCTGAACGCGTTCACCGGGACGGCCGTGGCGATGGCCGGTTTCGTGCTCGACAGCACCGTTCTCGTTATCGCGGGCGCGCTGGTGGGGGCGTCCGGCTCCATCCTCACCGTGCTGATGGCCGAGGCGATGAACCGGTCGATCCCGGCCATCATCGTCGGTGGTTTCGGCACCGCGGACTCGACCGGAAACGCCGGCGCGGCGGCCTCGGCCCCAGTGCGGTCGGTCGCGGCGGACGACGCGGCCCTGCAGCTGGCGTACGCGTCGAAGGTCATTATCGTGCCCGGCTACGGGCTTGCGGCGGCGCGGGCCCAGCATGAAGTAGTCGAGCTCGCCGACCTGCTCACGCAGCACGGGGTGGACGTCTGCTACGCGATCCACCCGGTCGCCGGCAGAATGCCGGGCCACATGAACGTGCTGCTGGCCGAGGCGCACGTCCCCTATCCGCAGATGAAGGAACTGGCCGAGGTCAACCCCGAGTTCGCGCAGGCCGATGTCGCCCTGGTCGTCGGCGCCAACGACGTGACCAACCCGGCGGCCCGCCGTCCCGGCAACGCGATCTCCGGTATGCCGATCCTCGACGTCGACCAGGCGAAGAGCGTCATCGTCATCAAACGCTCCATGGGCCACGGCTACGCCGGCATCGACAACGAGCTGTACACCGACCCGAAGACCGGAATGCTCTTCAACGACGCGAAAGCCGGCCTGAGCGCGCTCACCGCCGCCATGAAGACACTCGTGCACTGACCTCCCCGGCGGTCCGTCCTCCCCGGCGGTCCGATGATGCTGCTCGGCCTCTTGGCAGATGGTTCACCAGGCCGTTCCCTGAGCGATCCCGGCTGCACGCGGAGTGGGATGCGGATGTGGATACGGCCCTACGTCGTACCGGGATGGTGTGGTGCGGTGGGTGCGGGTGGGACACTCGTCGGGTGATCGGCGGGGCAGGGTGATCGGCGGGGCAGGGTGATCGGCGGGGCAGGGTGATCGGCGGGGCAGGGTGATCGGCGGGGCAGGGTGATCGGCGGGGCAGGGTGATCGGCGGGGCAGGGTGATCGGCGGGGGCACATCGCGCGCAGCCTTCGATCGTGCGCACCTTTCTCACCGAACGCTTTACCGACCCGTATCTCACCCGGTCCGAAACCGGCTACCAGGAACTACTCGCCACGGTCTCGGCACACCAGGTCCACGCCGCTCGCCGCCGGTACGACACCGGCGGCGAGCGGCGTGATCACGCGTGAACCCGGCCTCCCCGAGGACCTGACAGGCCTTGACCGTCAGTCACGATCTGGCGCATCGGCACCATCGGCACCCGGCCCTACGCGGCGACGGCCTCCAGCGCGCGGTCGAAGTGCCGATGGGCGGCCACGGCCGTGGCGAACGCGGAACCGAAGTCGCCGAGCACGGACGGCCCCGCAAGGTCGCGGACCGTCACGATACCCCGGTCGGACACCACCGCGTCACCCTGGTCGGCGACCCGCGCGCCCGGCAAGGATGCGATCTCGAGCAGCGACACCCCCGCGCCGACCGCGCCGATCGGCTTCGCGTGCTTGTACGCCTCGCCGACGTAGTGCACGGCCTCGCCGTTGTGTGTCAGTGCGGTGACACCGCGCTCGCCCGGGGCGACGAACACCGCGTCGTAGAGGACCGAGGACATGGTCACCAGCGTTCGGTCCACCGGCAACGCGTCGCCGGACACCGTGGCGAGCATGCCTCCGTGCGGCGCGAGAACCTCCAGGATCGCGCCCTGTTCGCGCAGCGCGGCGGTGGCCGAACRCAATGCCACCTCGTCCACGCCGTCCGCCGCGAGCACCGCGATCCTGCGGGTGGCCACCCCGCTGGGCTGGTCGGCCTGACTCAGCGCGGGTGAGGATCGTCCGTGGTTCGGGGTGCTCTCCGGTGGCACCGGCAGTCCGAGGTTCTCGGCGACCCCGGCCGCGAGTTCGTGGTCCACCTGGGCGAGATGTCCCAGGACACGCTCCTTGATCTGGGTGTAGTCGACCTTGCCGAGCTCAAAGCTGAACGCGTCGACGATGTGCCGCCGCTCCCAGGAGGACATGCTGTTCCAGAACAGGGTGGCCTGGCTGTAGAAGTCCTTGAAGCTCTCGCTCCGCTTACGGATCGTGTTCCCGTCGACCCGCTCGGCGTAGTGCACGTACCCGCCGTGCGCCGGATCGGAGAGCACCGGGCAACCGCCGCTGATCGAGTTCGGGAAGTACGACGTCTGGCTCTGCTGGATGCGATGCTGCCCGTAACCGTCGCGGGAGTTGTTGTGCACCGCCGCGACCGGCCGGTTGACCGGCAGCTGGGCGAAGTTCGGGCCGCCGAGCCGGATCAGCTGGGTGTCCAGGTAGGAGAACAGCCGGGCCTGCAGCAGCGGGTCGTTCGTGAAGTCGATGCCGGGGACGACGTTCTGTACGCAGAACGCCACCTGCTCGGTCTCGGCGAAGAAATTGCCGGGGTTGCGGTTGAGCACCAGCCGTCCCACCGGCCGCACCGGCACCCGCTCCTCAGGGATGATCTTCGTCGCGTCGAGAAGATCGAAGTCGAACGCGTGCTCGTCGGATTCCGGCACGAGCTGCACGCCGAGTTCCCACTCCGGGAACGTACCGTTCTCGATCGACTCCCACAGGTCCCGCCGGTTGAAGTCGGGGTCCTTGCCCGCGATCTTCTGTGTCTCGTCCCAGACCAGGGAGTGCGTGCCGAGCTTCGGCCRCCAGTGGAACTTGACGAAGGTCCCCTGCCCGGCGGCATCGACGAACCGGAAGGTGTGCACGCCGAAGCCCTGCATCATCCGGTAGCTGCGCGGCAGCGCCCGGTCCGACATCAGCCACATCATCATGTGCATCGACTCGGGGACGAGACTGACGAAGTCCCACAGGGTGTTGTGCGCGGAGGATGCCTGCGGGATCTCGTTGTGCGGCTCCGGCTTCACCGCATGGACGAAGTCGGGGAACTTGATGCCGTCCTGAATGAAGAACACCGGCATGTTGTTACCGACGAGATCGAAGTTACCCTCCTCGGTATAAAATTTTACGGCAAATCCGCGTACGTCCCGGACCGTGTCCGCGGAACCGCGGGAACCGCCGACGGTCGAGAACCGTACGAACACCGGGGTACGCCGGCCGTCCTCGCCCAGGAAGTGCGCCCGGGTCACGTCGGCGAGCGACTCGTACGCCTCGAAGTACCCGTAGGCACCGGCACCACGGGCGTGGACGACCCGCTCGGGGATGCGCTCGTGATCGAACCGAGTGAGCTTCTCCCGGAAGTGGAAGTCCTCCAGCAGCGTCGGACCGCGTTCCCCCGCCGCGAGCGAGTCGTCGGTGTGTTCGACACCGATCCCCTGGTCGGTGGTCATGCGGGCGCCGTCGTCGCCGACTCGGACGGCGTCGAGTTGCTGCTGCTTCGCGTCGTCCCGGGGGAGGCGCGACGTCCCGGGATCGGTCATGATGGTCACCTCGCTGACTACCTGATGCTGTCCGGGCGTACCCGGACCTACCCGCGACGACACGAGTAAACCTCGCTTCCGGACGGCGTCGCGCCGGCGTCGCGGTCTTCCCCGCCGCCAGCGGGAACCAGCGAGGAACCAGCGAGGAACCAGCGACGAACYAGCGAGGAGGCATCCGTTGCGGGAGAACCTGGCGGAGTCGCGCAGCATCGCCCGGCTACTCCACCCGCGCACGGTCGCCGTGGTGGGGGCGAGCCGCGAGCCGGGCTCGATCGGTCACGAGATCTTCCGTCGGCTGCTCGCCAGCGAGTTCACCGGCTCTGTCTATCCGGTCAACGCCGCGGCAACCCATGTGGCGTCCGTCTACGCCTACCGAGACCTGCGCGACGTCCCAGTCGAGATCGACCTCGTGGTCGTCGCGGTGCCGGCGCCACGGGTCGCCGAGGTCATGCGGGCCTGCGCGGAGAAGGGGGTACGCGGCGTCATCGTGGTCGCGGCCGGCTTCGCCGACGGGGGTGACGAGGGACGGGCCCGGCTCGCGGACGTTATCCGGATCGCCCGTGACGGCGGCATGCGACTGATCGGGCCGAACGCGATGGGCGTCATCAACACCGTCCCGACGGTCCGGCTGCACGCCACCTTCGCGGTCGGCGACCCCCCGCCCGGCCGGGTCGGCCTGTTCACCCAGTCCGGGGCGCTCGCGGGCACGTTCCTCACCGACGCCTCCCGGCGCGCGCTGGGCATCTCCACGTTCGTCTCGATCGGGGACCGCTCGGACGTCTCCTGCAACGACCTGCTGCGGTACTGGCGCTCCGATCCACGAACCGGCGTGGTCATGCTGCATCTGCAGAGCCTGGGCAACCCACGCCGGTTCGCCCGGATCGCCCGCGAGCTCAGCCGGCACAAGCCGGTCGTGGCGCTCAAGAGCGGGCGGGAGGCCGCCCACAGCGACATCGGCGCCCTGTTCAGCAGCGCCGGGGTGATCCGCGTCGACACGTTGAGCCAGCTGTTCGACACGACCCAGCTGCTGGCCTGCCAACCGCTGCCGGCCGGCCGGCGGGTCGGCATCGTCGGGACCTCCAGCGCGCTCGCGGCGCTCGCCGCCGACGCCTGCCGTACCTACGGGCTCGACGTGCCGGCGCTGTCCGCCTCGACCTGCGCCGGCCTCGCCACGCTGGTCGGCCATCGGTACGCCACGAACCCCGTCGATCTCGGGCCGCTGGCCGATCCGGACCGGTTCGACGCCGCGCTGCGCGCGGTCGCGGCCTCCGGGGACGTCGACGCGATCATCACCCTGGTCACCCCGCACGCGCAGGTCGACCGGCTGGCGAGCTCGGTGCGCGCGGTGGCCGTCGAGAGCGGCCTGCCGCTGCTCGCCTCCTTTCTCGGGCAGGATGGGATCCCCGCCCAACTGGCTGTCCGGGACGGCTCGGGTACCCCGGGCCCGGGGTCGGTGCCGTCCTACGCCTCGCCGGAGTCGGCCGCGCTCGCGCTGTCCCGCGCGGCCGACCATGCCGCCTGGCGGGCCCGGGACCAGGGCAGCGTCCCCGTGCTGGCCGGCATCGACCTGGACCGCGCCCGCGCCGAGGCCGAGCGCTACCCGAAGGACGGGGCGTGGCTGCCCGATGCCGCCGTCGCGACCCTGCTGGCCGGGGTCGGCCTGCGCGCCTGGCCGAGCCGGCGGGTCGGCGACCAGGCCGAGGCCCTCGCCGCGGCGGAGGCGTTCGGGTGGCCGGTGGCGCTGAAGATCGCCGACGAACGGTTCCGCAGCCGGCTCGACGTCGGCGCCGTCCAGCTCGGAGTCGACGATGCGGCCGGGCTCACGCAGGCCTGGCAGGCCATCCGCGCCGCCGTCGGGCCGGGCGACATGCTCGTGCAGCCGATGGCCCCGGCCGGGGTGTCGACCGTGGTGCGGCTGCGGCAGGATCCCATCGTCGGTCCGCTGCTCTCACTGCGCCTGGGCGGGGTCGTCGCGGACCTGCTCGTCGACCCGCTCTCCCGCACGCTGCCGCTGACCGACCGGGACGCGGCCGAGCTCATCCAGGAGATCCGCGGCAGTGTGCTGCTGCTCGGCGGCTCCGGGGCGCCCGCCGCCKACACCGACGCCCTGGCCGACCTGCTGCACCGCGTCGCCCGGCTCGGGGAGGAACTGCCGGCCATCACCGAGATCCTGCTCGATCCGGTGCTCGTCGGCCGCCGCGGCGTCGTGCTGCTGCACGCCGGCATCCGCCTGCTCCCGCCCGAGACGGAGCCACGGACACTGCCACGGACGCTGCCGCGCGCGCTCGCCGCCGGCGGTTGAGCCCGCTCCTCGGGCGCGGGGGGACTCCTCGCCCGGGGACTGTACGGTCGAGGAGCCAACACCGGCACCAACACCGGCACGGACCCAGCCGGCACGGACCCAGCCGGTACCCGATCCAGCGGATTCGAGGACATGGATGACCGCCCGACAGAGGATCGCGTTCCAGGGCGAGCGGGGAGCCAACTCCCACATCGCCTGCCGGGACGTCTATCCGGACTACGACGCGGTCCCTTACCAGACCTTCGACGAGTGCTTCTCCGCGCTGGAGGAGGGTGAGGTGGACCTGGCGATGATCCCGGTGGAGAACTCCACCGCGGGTCGGGTCGCCGACATCCACCATCTGCTCCCCCGCCCCGGGGTGCACATCATCGGCGAGTACTTCCTGYCGATCCRTCACCAGCTGCTCGGCCTGCCCGGGGTGACCCTCGACGAGGTGAAGACGGTGCACAGCCATCCCCAGGCGCTGGCCCAGTGCCGGGAGGCGCTGCGCACGCTGGGTCTGACGGCGGTCGCCCACGCCGACACCGCCGGGRCCGCCCGGGAGATCGCCGAGGCCGGCGATCCGGCCAGGGCCGCGATCGCCTCCCGGCTCGCCGCCGAGGCGTACGGGCTGCAGATCCTCCAGGCCGATCTCGAGGACGCGGAGCACAACACGACGCGGTTCCTGATTCTGTCCGGCGAGAACCTGCGCGCGGCCGCCGGTGTCGGCCCGATCGTCACGACGTTCTTCTTCAAGGTACACAATCGGCCCGCCGCGCTCTACAAGGCCCTCGGCGGCTTTGCCACGAACGGGGTCAACATGACCCGCCTGGAAAGCTACATGGTGGGCGGGGGCTTCGTCGCCACCCAGTTCCTCGCCGACATCGAGGGCAGCCCGGAGGAGCCGGCCGTCGCCCGCGCCTTCGAGGAGCTGTCCTTCTACGCCGACCACCGCATCCTCGGCGTCTACCGGGCGAGCCGGTACCGGGAACGGATCAGCACCGGTTCCGGGGCCTGATCGGCCGCCGGTGGAACGCGCCCCGGCAGAAGCCCGGTAGGAAAGGACCAGCCGCTGCCCGGCTGGCCCCCGATGCCCGCCGGTCCAGATCTCACCGCGCCGCGGTGGCCTCACCCGGCGGCGTCGGCGAGATTGGGCAGCCCCGACACCGCTGGAGCCCATCGCGGGACGGCCTACCCACAGCACTGGTTGCAAGCACCTGCAGCCACAGAGATACGATTCAAGATCTTTGGACTGTGCCGGTCCGGTTCCGGGCCCGGCCGCGCATCGGGGGAGGGCCCATTGGACGATGAGCGCTGGACGCAGTGCACACCGTCCGAGTACGCCTGGGAGCGTGCGGCCCTGTCCTATCTCAAGGCGCAGCTACCAACCGGGGATCCCTACCGGGCTTGGGCGAACGCCGAGTTTCTCGGGTCCGACGGTTCCGTCAACGAGGTCGACCTGCTTCTCGTCCTGCCGGCGGGCATCGTCGTGCTGGAGATCAAGTCCTGGTCCGGTGTCCTCGTGGGAGACGCGGGCACCTGGCGTCAGAGCCACCGCGCCCCGGTCGACAACCCCGTCATCGGAGCAAACCGCAAGGCCCGCAAACTGAAGTCGCTGCTGGTTTCCCGGCCGGCGATGCGGGGCCGACGGGTGCCATGGGTGGAGGGCGCGGTATTCCTGAGCGACGCGCGGCTGGAGATCCGCCTTGTCCCAGAAGGCCGGGCGCACGTCTTCGGACGGCATGACCAGACCCAGCTGCCGAGTTTCCTGGACTTCGCGCGGCAGCCCGGCCGGGTGGACGGCGAGCTCAGTAATGCCCTGGCCCGGGCCGTCGACCAGGCCGGAATCCGCCCGTCCCAGCGGGCGCGGACCGTCGGCAGCCTTCGCCTGGAGCTGCCCGCCTTCCAGGAGGGCGTCGGCTGGCAGGACTTCCTCGCCCGCAACCAGCGGTTTCCCGACGACCGGCCGCGGCGGGTGCGGATCTATCTGGCCAGTGGTGTGGAGTCGGTGCACCAGCGTGACCAGCTCGTGCGGGCCGCCGAGCGGGAGTACCTCGCACTACGCGGCATCGACTATCCGGGGATCGCGGCGCCGATCGACTTCGTCGAGCACGATCTGGGCCCCGCGCTCGTCTTTCCCCACGATCCCGAGCTGATCCGGCTGGACCATTTCCTCCAAGAACACGAACGCGAGCTGTCCTTCGACGATCGGTTGGCACTGCTGCGCGTCCTTGCCGAGACCATGGCCTACGCCCACCGGCGGGTGCTGACGCACCGGGGCCTGAGCCCGCGATGCGTCTGGGTTCGGCGCCGGTCCGACCGCTTCGCCCTCCAGATCACGGACTGGCAGACGGCCTCCCGCGGCTCCGAATCGACGTCAGGGATACCGAGCACCACCGGCCCGGCCACGTCGACGGGGGGCTACGTCGAACTGGCCGACGACGCCGCCGCGGCCTACTTCGCACCCGAGTGGAGCTGGGGCACGGCGAAGGGGGTCACCCTCGACGTCTTCGGGGTCGGCGCCATCGCCTACCGGATCTTCACCGGGAAACCCCCCGCGGCCTCATCCGGGGAGCTCAGCCGACGTCTGTCCGAACACAACCGACTGTTACTCGCCGAACAGGTTGATGCCGTCTCCGAGGAGCTCAACGAGCTCGTCGCCCGGGCGACCGAGGCCGACCCGGAGCAACGCACCCGGGACATGGCCGCGTTCCTGCTCGATCTCGACCTGGTTCGGGAACGGCTGGCCGCCATCGCGGAGGAGGCACCGGTTGTCGTTGATCCCCTGGAGGCCGAGGCCGGCGCCGAACTGGAGGGCGGATTTTCGGTCCTCGGCCGGCTGGGCCGCGGCTCGACGGCGCTCGCTCTGCTCGTCGAGCGGGACGGCGGGCGCGCGGTTCTCAAGGTGTCGTTGGACCGAGACAGGGATCCGCGGTTGGTCGCCGAGGCCGAGACGCTGCGCACCCTCAGCGAGCATCCCGGTGTCGTGCAGCTGCTGAGCGACGGCGTGATCGACGTCGGCCCACGCCGGGCCCTGTTGATCACTTCAGCCGGGGAACGCACCCTCGCCCAGGAGCTACGCGAGCGAGGCCGACTACAACCGGAATGGCTCCAGGGGTGGGGCGACGACCTGCTGGAGATCGTCCAGCATCTACAGCGGGCCGGGCTGGCGCATCGCGACATCAAGCCGGACAACCTCGGCGTCGCCGAACGTGGCGGCAGGGGCAAGAAGCGGCAGCTCGTCCTGTTCGACTTCTCCCTGGCGAAGGAGCCGTTGGAGGCCATCGAAGCCGGCACCCGCCCGTACCTCGACCCGTTCCTCGGCCGCGGCGAGCGCCGCCGATGGGATCAGGCTGCCGAGCGATACGCCGCGGCGGTGACGCTCTACGAGATGGCGACCGCACGCCGGCCCGAGTACGGAACCCATGGCGGGCATCCGAGTTTCGTCGACGCCGACGTGGCGATCGAACCCGAGCTGTTCGACCGGTCGTACGCGACCGGTCTCACCGAGTTCTTCCGCCGAGCGCTGCACCGGGACGTCAGACAGCGCTTCGACACCGCGGAGGACATGCGCCGCGCCTGGAACGCGATCCTGGCCGAACCGGCCAGCGTGGTCCCGCAGCCGCCCTCCGCGCGCATCAGCCGGGACACGCCCATCGGCGCCGCCGGTCTGTCCCGCCCGGTGCTGTCGGTGTTCGAACGGCTGTCGATCGATACGGTGGGCGGCGCGCTCGACCTGTCGCCCGCCCAGGTCGTCTGGCTGCCCGGCATCGGTACGAAGACCCGCCAGCAGTTGCGTGCGGACCTGGACCGGCTGGCCGGCCAGGTCACCTCCTCCCCGGCCGAGCGGCCCACCGAGCCGACGCTCCTCGACCGCGTCGCCGCCGGGCTCATCCCCCGCGCGACCGACCGGGCCGTCGCCGAAGCCCTGCTCGGCCTCGGCGAGCAGGGCGGCAACGCATGGACGAGCGTGCGCGACGCGGCCAAGGCCCTTGACCGCGAGCAACGTACCGTCCGGCAGGCGGTAGCCAGGTTCGAGCGGCATTGGCTGGCCCTCGACGGGATGCGAGAGTTGCGGGACACCATCGTCAAGGTCGTCGAGTCGGTCGGTGGGGTCGCCTCCGCCCGGCACTGCGCGGCGGCCCTGCTCGACTTTCAGGGCAGCACGGTGGAGGAACCGCTGCGCTCCCGGCTCGCCGAGGCCGTCGTACGCGCGGCGATCGATGCCGAGCTGGCCGACGACTCCCCCCGCGACGACACCACCCACGACACCACCCACGACGCCTCCGGCGGTTCCGAGATGGGTGGCGATCCACGGCTGGTGTACAGCCGAGAGCCCAACGGCATCCTCGTCGCAGCCGGCCCCGCGCGCGCCGGGGACGGGCCCTCCACCGCCGATCGGTTGGACTGGGCCTCCCGGCTCGGCGGCGCGGCCGACGACCTCGCCGGCGCGGACCCGCTGCCGGCTCCGGCTCGGGTCATCGAGACGTTGCGCGCCGTCCGCGCCCCCGGCGACACCGACCCCTCCCTGATCTTCCCCGAACGGCTCCTCGACGTCGCCATGATCGCCTCCGAGAACGCCGCGGTGACGCCGCGCCTGGAGGTCTACCCGCGAGGCCTCGACGCGGGACGGGCGCTGCGGCTGGCCGCCGGGGCGCTGTACGGCCGCACGGAGCTGACCCCCGAGCAGGTGGCCGAGCGGATCATCGTGCGGTTCCCGCACGCGGGCGCGCTGCCCGGCCGTCCCGAGCTGGACGCCCTGCTCGACGCGGCCGGGGTGCCGCTGTGCTGGGACGACGAGAAAAAGCGGTACGTGACCCGCCGCATCGAGGTGACCGGGCTCACCTCCCTGGTCACCTCCCGTGGAACCAGGCCGCGCTGGAGCACCGGCGCGGGCGCCGCCTGGACGACAATGGGATGGCGCCGGGTCTCCGACGAGGTGCTGGCCGCGGATGACCGGCTCACCCGTTCGCTGGTGGACGGCGGCTGGCTGGTGCTGTCGGTGCCGCCGCGGCGACTCGCCCGGGCCGAACGCTGCCTGGCCGCGCAGGATGTCACCGTTGTCGACGCGGAACAAGCCCTGCTCGCGGGGATGCGGGAGTTCTGCGCCCAGCACCGGGTGCAGTGGTCGATCGTCCTGGCGGCCGACGCCGCCGACCGATCGTCGCGCGACTGGGCCAACCTCTCAAGGGTCGCGCAGGCCGGGCTCGCCGGTGTGCGGGCCTCGATCGAGGCCGCGGGGCCGGCGGTGCTGATCACGAATGCGGGGGTGGTCGCCCGGTACGATCCGGCGCTGGTGGTACTGGATGAGCTGCGCGCATCGGTGCGGATGGCGACCGAGACATCACCGGTGCGTACGGTGTGGCTGCTCGTACCCTGGGCCGACGTGGACAAACAACCGTTGTTGGATGGTGGCGCTCCCGTGCCCCAGTTCGGCAACCAGGGCCTGGCGCTGTCCGAGGAGTGGATTGTCCGGCACGAGTCTCGGCTCGCCGACGGCGCTGAGGGAGGAGCAGCGTGATCGAGGCGAGACGCCTGTTGGCCGATCTCCAGCGGCAGGTCCGCGGCCTGGAGGCGGACCTGCGCGCGCGGGCCCGGTCGGACCGGGACGTCGACGATCGGCTGCACAAGCGGTACCAGGAGGCGAAGACCGGCTGTCGCACCGGCGTCGGCTACGAGACGTGGCTCGACCAGCAGCTCACCCAGGTGGCGGTCGGTTGGGTGCTGGCCTGCGTGTTCACCCGATTCTGCGAGGACAACACGCTGCTGGGACGTCCGATGCTGGCCGGCCCGGTCCGCCCCGAGCAGGAGGCCGACGAGACAGGCGAGGCCAGGGAACGGGTCGACGGGGTGGCCGAGGCCCGGGAATGGCAGACTTTCTACTTCCAGGCGGAGGACCACAAGAATGACTCCGACCTGGACTACCTGCGGGCGGCGGTCGCCCGGCTGGAGGCGTACGACGCAACCCGGGATCTGGTCAACCGGCACAACCCGCTGCACCTGGTGGACATCTCACCGGACGCGGCGACCGGCCTGCTGGAGTTCTGGCGGCGGATCGACCCGGAAACCGGCGCTCTCGTCCACGACTTCTCCGATCCGGCGTCCTCCACCCGCTTCCTCGGCGATCTGTACCAGGATCTTTCCGAACAGGCGCGTAAGGACTACGCGCTGCTCCAGACCCCCGAGTTCGTCGAGGAGTTCATCCTCGGCCGGACCCTTGCCCCGGCGATCGACGAGTTCGGCCTCGCCGAGGTTCGGATGATCGACCCGGCCTGCGGCTCCGGGCACTTCCTGCTCGGCGCCTTCGACCTCCTGCTCGACCGGTGGCAGAAGCAGGAACATGGGATTGACGTCAAGGTCCACGTGGAGCGCGTACTCGGCCAGGTCCACGGTGTCGACATCAACCCGTTCGCGGCGGCGATCGCCCGGTTCCGCCTCGTCATCGCCGCACTGGCCGTCTGCGGGATCACCCGGCTCGTCGACGCCCCCGTCTGGCGCATCCGCATCGCCATCGGTGACTCCCTGCTGTGGGGCACCGAGGATCAGCAGGACGAACTCGACGGCGTCGCCACCCACGCCCTGACGGGTTCCACCGGTGAGGGTGAGTTCACCTACGAGTACGAGGACGCTCGCGAGCTGAAGGAGATCCTGGAAGCCCGCTACCACGCGGTTGTCGGCAACCCGCCGTACATCACGGTCAAGGACCGGGCCCCCAGCAACGCCTATCGGGTGCGCTGGAGCGCATGCCATCGCCAGTACGCRCTCAGCGTGCCGTTCGCGCAGCGGTTCTTCCGACTCGCGGTCAACGGCGGCTTCACCGGCCAGATCACCGCGAACTCCTTCATGAAGCGCGAGTTCGGCAAGAAACTCATCGAGGAGTTCTTCCCGAGCGTCGACCTCACCCTGCTCGTCGACACCAGCGGCGCCTACATCCCCGGCCACGGAACCCCGACCGTCCYCATCTTCGGCCGCCACCGCCGCCCCTCCCTGACCACGGTGCAGACTGTCCTTGGGATCCGGGGCGAGCCCAGCGCACCGGCCGACCCGGCCAAAGGCCTCGTGTGGACACGAATAGTAGAGAACTTCGCGAATGCTGACCACACGGATGCGTATATCAGCACCCTCGGAATCAAGCGGATAGATCTTGCGAGGCATCCCTGGTCACTCGCTGGCGGTGGAGCGGCTCAGTTGCAAGCTCAGATAGACACAACCAGCGCGCGTCTACATACTAATGGGAATGAAAGTATCTGGACAAAGTGCAACTCGGCATGATTTAATCATTGCATGCGGAAGCCCGACGGTCGGAAAATTGACCACGGAACACTGGAAACAATCAGGATTCGCGTGGCGCRCCAGATTGTTGACGACGGCGCCAACGCCGACGAGTTGGCAAAAGCACTGGGCTTCAGCCGGGCGGCGGTGTTCTCGTGGGCGCARCAGTACCGCGACGGCGGGATTGAGGCGCTGCGAGCCAAGCCGATTCCTGGAAGGCCAAAGAAAATGACGGACCAGCAGGCCGACCAAATCTACACGATCCTCTGCACCAAAACCCCGGACCAGATGCAGTTCGACTTCCAACTGTGGACCCGCTGGCTTGTACGAGACCTCATCGCACGGCTGTTCGGAATCAGTATCACTGAACAGGCGGTCGGAAGGATGCTGCGGCGCTGGGGAATGTCCCCGCAACGGCCCACCACGCAGGCGACCCAGCGCGACGAAGCAAAGGTGATGCGCTGGAAGACCGAACAGTTCCCGAAGATCCGTGCTGAGG
>NZ_MRUJ01000142.1:0-35630 GCF_002099325.1 Frankia sp. KB5
ACGACCCCGACGCCGCCGAAACCCTCTGGCGCCACCACCTCACCACCACCCCCCACACCCCCCACCAACCCACCACCCCCCTCGACCTCCTCGGCTGAGCAGGGGCGTAGCCGGCCGCCCGGGAGACCGATTCCGCGGCCGGTCACCATCGGCCCACGCCCGGTTCGCCCGTCGAGATCCGCTGTACGCTGCGCGGCATGGGATCTGGGCGGGTACGGGTTCGATTCGCGCCATCTCCCACCGGCATCTTCCATGTGGGTGGGGCGCGGTCGGCGCTGTTCAACTGGCTGGTCGCGCGGCGCGCCGGCGGCGACTTCGTGYTGCGCGTCGAGGACACCGACGCGTCCCGCAACCGGCCGGAGTGGACCGACGGCATCATCAGCGCGCTGGACTGGCTCGGCATCAGCCCCGGCGGGTACGAGGGTCCGGTGCTRCAGTCGTCGCGCGCCGACCGGCACCGGGCCGCGGCCGAACGGCTGCACGCCGAGGGTCTCGCCTACTACTGCGACTGCACCCGCGAGGCCCTGGCGGAACGCACCGGCAACGCGCAGCGCGGCTACGACGGATTCTGCCGGGACCGCGGGCTCGCCCCGGGTCCCGGCCGGGCGCTGCGCTTTCGCACGCCGGACGACGGCGTGACGATCGTCGAGGACCTCATCCGCGGCACGCCGGAGTTCCCGAACGAGACCATCGAGGACTTCGTGGTCGCGCGGGCCGACGGGTCGGCGGTGTTCCTGCTCGCCAACGTCGTTGACGACCTGGAGATGGGGATCACCCACGTCATCCGGGGTGAGGAACACCTGTCGAACACCCCTAAGCAGCAGCTGCTCTGGGCAGCGCTCGGCGCGGACGCGCCGCCGGTGTGGGCGCACGTCCCGGTGATCGTCAACGAGAAGCGCCAGAAGCTGTCGAAGCGGCGCGACAAGGTGGCGCTCGAGTCCTACCGGGACGAGGGATACCTGCCCGCCGCCATGAAGAACTACCTGATGCTGCTCGGTTGGGCCCCGCCCGGCGAGGACGAGATCGTGCCCTGGGAAACGATCGAGTCCACCTTCGACCTTGCCGACGTGAAGCCATCGCCGGCGTTCTTCGACGAGAAGAAGCTCAAGGCGTTCAACGGTGAGTACATCCGGCGGCTGAGCGTCGCGGAGTTCATCGAGGCGGTCCGGCCCTGGCTCTCGGCGCCGGCCGCGCCGTGGGAGCCGGCCGCGTTCGACGCGGACGCGTTCGCAGCCCTCGCCCCCTTGGCGCAGAGCCGGGTCTCCGTGCTGTCGGAGATCGTGCCGATGGTCGACTTCCTCTTCCTGCCGGAGGCACCGATCGACGACGCGGCCTGGGCCAAGGCGATGAAGGGGCCGGCGGCGGAACTGCTCGCCGACGTCCACGACCTCTACGACAAGATCGAGTGGGAAGCCGAGACGTTGAAGGCCGGACTCACCGAGGTGGGCGAGCGGCACGGTCTCAAGCTCGGCAAGGCGCAGGCACCGGTGCGGGTCGCCGTGACCGGGCGGAGCGTGGGACTGCCCCTGTTCGAGTCGCTGGAGGCGCTCGGCCGGGAGACCACCCTGCGGCGGCTTGCCGAAGCGCGGGAACGGCTCACCGGCGGCTGACCTCACGCCGGTCCACGACAGCCTCGCGCGCACGCCGGTCCACAACGGCTTCGCGCGGCGGGCAGGGCTGAGCCCGGGTCGCGGCTGGGACGGGCCGCGACCCGGGCTGGGGAGACCCACCAGAAGCCGGGGTTACCTCTGGTGGATGAGGCTGCTTCAGTTCGCCAGCCGGGCGACAAGGACCAGCACACCCCGCTGGGCCTAAGAGATCCTTAAAACGAGCTCAAGACAAGCTGTGATCTTGCCGTCACGAGATGCCTCTCGATAGTGATCATTCCGCGATGTCGGGATATTGCCGCCAAGCGGGAGTCCACCGAACTTAGGGCTCACCGTGACCCTGGGTGGCTGATCCTCGGGGCGTGCGCTGGCGCGGGCTCARCCCGGACCAGTCGTCCGCCCAGGCCGCCAGCGGTTCCAGCACTCCCTGCAGGCGACGGCCGTGCGCGGTCAGCCGGTACTCGCCGACCTCGTCCACCTCGACGAGGCCGGCCTCGCGCAGCTCCCGCAGGCGTTGGGTCACCTGGGCCTGCGGCGCGTCGAGCCGCGCCACGAGCGCGCGGAACGGCAGGGCCGTCCCGCGCAGGTTCCAGTAGACGGCGAGGGCGAAACGCCGACCCAACAGGTCCACAAGACCGGCGAGGGCGGACGGTGCGCCGTCCGAAGTCTCGGGATGACCGGAGGCGTGCGGTCGTCCCGGCCCGTTCGGCCTCGCCTGCCTCATCGGCATGTCCCGCCGGGACCGCTCATCGGTGGTCTCCGGGGTCTCCGGGGTCTCCGGCGCGAGGGTGCCTCGATCAGCGGGCACCGACCGAACCGACGCCGTTGGATCCGACACCGTTGGATCCGACACCGTTGGAGCTGTGCGAGCCGAGGGGAGCGAACAGCCTGGTCGCGGACTGCCCGGCATGGGCACCAAGCAGGTCCCGGGCCTTCTGGTAGACGGTGGCCGCCTGCGCGGAGACGAGTCCCGCCACGCTCTGGACCTCCGGGCGCTCCTGGAGGTCACGGACCTGCCGCATGATGGCGTCGTAGTGCTCCCGGCCGGCCCGGGCGCCGAGGACGTATCCGAGACCGAGGGCCAGGATGACGCTGGGCCTGATACGCATGTTGCCTCCCAGGAGACCGAGGGACGTGCAGGCGGATGGCCGCCGGCCGCTTGACGTTGTGCCGTCGGGTTGATTCCTACCCCACGTCCAAGACCGCCCGAACCTCAGGTAGGCTGACGACGTCAGATGCACGGCACCCGATCCCGCGTAGCTCAATTGGCAGAGCAGCCGGCTGTTAACCGGCAGGTTATAGGTTCGAGTCCTATCGCGGGAGCTCACGCCCAGGTCACCGCCTTGATCGGCGATCACCTGTTGATCATTTCCACAGAGTACCCACAGAAAAGGTGGGTGCACCCTACCGCCCCTGTACTCATGATGATCAGGAGTGGCTCGGCGCTCACCATGCCGATCAGGGGATCCGAGACGCGGCAGGGTGATCGACGCGAGATCCTCCAGCCCGCCAGATGTGAGCCGTCACACGCGAAGGTCGCCCCACGTACGAAAGACCGCACGAGTAGCCGCGACACCAAGAGTGATACAGATCACTGGAACCCAGGATCTGACGGCCAGCGTTGCCGCACTGGCATTTGAAGTCCTGCCGGCCGATGGCCATGAGGACGAGGCCGCCACCGAGACGGTGCCCCTCGCCCGTTGGCACGCCCAGGGCGTAGGCCGGCCTCCTGCCCGACAGACCGCGCCCTGGCTCGACTCGTTCACCCCCGGCAGCAAGCAGGCACCGGAGACCGGGACAAAGCGTGGRAGGCTACGCCGCCCTCATGATCGGTTCGGTGGTTTCGTGGTCGGGACTGCCGCTGGGGTACCAGCGGGTGAAGTCGGCGTCCAGGTCGTTGTTGAGGACGCGGGTGCGGACCTGCAGTAGCAGGTGGGCGCCGCGGGGTGTCCAGCGCATCTGCTGTTTCTTGACCATGYGTTTGCTGATGATCTGGTTGACGGCGGATTCGGCGGTCGCGCTGGAGATTGCCTCGCCGCAGCGGCGCCGTTCGCCGTAGTTCGGGATCCGGGTGGTGTTCGCGTCGATGTAGCCGCGGAACTCGGCCAGCCTCTTGGCGAGCAGCTGCCGTTCGGGGCCGGGATCGGTGTGGCAGTCGAGGTCGGCGAGCAGGCCGTCGACGAGTTGGAGGGCGCGGAAGGTGTTGCCGTGCCAGAGCAGCCACTTGATCCGGGTGAGCTCGCTGTCGACCTGGGCGGCGGTCATCCAGGCCGGCCCGTCCTCTTTGTCTCCCAGGTCGGGGAGGCCTTTGGCGGTCTGGCGTAGGACGGTCAGGCGCATGGTGATGTGGAACCAGTCGAGCAGGTGTTCGGCCTGGGGGTTGAGGTACAGCGGCAGGTCGCGGATGTCCTCGCCGCCGTCGGACAGGAACGTGACCTGCTGGTTGTCGGCCATCCCCTGCGCTCGCAGGGTCTCGTAGACCCGCCGCTTGGGTTTGCGGTCGTGGGTCTGGACGAACGCGAAGCACTTGGCCGGCCCGCCGCCGGTGGGGGTGGAGCGGCCGACGATGACCTCGAACCAGCCGTCACGGCGCGAAGTCTGCCGGGCGGAGTGGACGTAGCCGCCGTCGATCCCGACGACCAGGGGCAGGTCGGGGCGGGGGAGCTCGGCCCAGTCTGCGGGGCAGGTSTCGATGAAGGCGAACCGTTCGTCGCCGAGCTCGCCATCGAGGCGTTCGCCGACCTGCTCGACATGGCGGCGTACCGCGGCGGCGTGCAGGTGCCGGCCCAGCGGGAACGCCTGTCCGAGCAGCTCGGCAGCCGCCTCGTAGGAGGTGTGTGCGGCATATGTCGCCTCCCAGCGCATCAGCTCCGGTGTGACGCGCTCGGGCAGCAGGGCGGTCAGCGGGCTGAACGTGCCTGCCTTTCCGGTGCAGGGGCAGCGCCACCAGCGGGGGCTGGGCAGGTGCAGGGTCCCGAACAAGGAGCGCAGCACGATCGTGCGGCTGTCCTTGTGCCGGTGGGCACGGCCGCAGCCCGGGCAGCGGGCCTGGGCTGCGAGCGCGGTGTCGACCTGTCCGGCGAACAGGTGCTGCTGTACACCGGCGAGGACCTGGTGGGCCTCGGCGACTCGTAGCCCGGCGCTCGCCGGGGTGAGGTCTTGGCGCTCGAGCACGCCGACCTCGTGGACGTCGGGGGCGGTGCCGTCTTCGCGGTCGATGACGACCTGAACGGTGACCTTCATGGTGGGCTGCCTCCCAGGGCCGGGTGGGTGTGCAGGGCGTGGTTGACCGCGGCCCGGTCGAAGCTGTCGATCCGGCTCCAGGCCAGCAGGGTGGCGAGTTCCTCGCGGTGGTCGGCCAGGTGCTCGCCCACCAGGTCGTCGCCGTCCGCTTCGAGTAACGGCGCGAGCAGTTCGGCCATCCGGGCGGCGACCGCGTAGGCCGAGTAGGTCTGGCGCAGGGCCAGAAACGCAGCTGGCCCGCCGCAGTCCTCCGGCGGCGCCGCCCGAGCACCGGCGATACAGACCGGATACTGCCGGCCCGGGTCGGCGGGCAGGATTTTCTCCACCCGGATGTCGTGGCGCCAGGCGTCATGGAAGTCGTACTCGTAGACGAACCGCTCACCGACCCGCAGGCCGAACTCGGCCAGCCGTATCCGCCGGGCGTCACGGGTGAACCCGGCGGCGCCGGGCCGGCCGAGCCCGTGCTCGACGCCGTGGATGGTGAACCGGTGCAGATGCTCATCGCTCCACCTGAACGCGACCTGCAGCACCGCGTGCAGCCCGGCGATGCTCGTCTGGTCGGACACGAGCAGCCGACGCCAGATCAGCGGGCTGATCCCCGCCAGCACCACCCGTAGCTGATACACCGCCGGCGAGGATGCGTGCGGTGCGTCCTCGGCCACGTAGGTCATCRTCCCGCCTGCCAGTCCGCGGACCCGACGCCCCCGACCGAAACGGCGGCGGGCGGAGGTTTCCTTGCCGAGGCCCATGACGGGAACGCGACTATGTGATCAGCCTGGGCGTCCCCTGCGGAGTTCCTCCCGATAGCCGCCGCGTCCGGGYGGGCCGACCTGGTGACCGTCCGTTCGGTCTCTCATAAATGACCAGTTGCGAGAGTTCTGCGACACCCCCGGACTGTGTCCGTTTCGCCCCGATTCTTGTTCGCAGAAAACCTCTCACAACTCCACGGTTCTGCGAGGCACTTCTGAGAGACTGATCGCATGGAGCTGGCGCCCGATCAAGCGGCAGACGCCGTAGAACGTCACGACTGCCCGAAGTGCGAAGCCTCCGCCGGCAGCCCGTGCCGCACCCGCGGCGGGAGGACCGCGACGAAGTACCACACCGCCCGCTTCACCCTCGTCCCCTCCCTGCGCGAGGAGCTGGACGTGACGGTGCCCGACGACCGCGGCCCCGGCCGGCCCTGGACACCACGCCCGCCGACCACGACGGCACCTACCCCTGCGCCCACCGCGACGGCGATCCGGATCGGCTACGCCCGCTGCTCCACCGCCCAGCAGGACCTCGCCAGCCAGATCGAGGCGCTGCAGGCCGCATACTGCAAACGGATCTTCTCCGAAAAGATCAGCACCCGGATCAAGGTCCGCCCCGAACTCGAGGGCGCTTTGCGGCTGGCCCGCGACATCAAACAGGCCGCCCCGGACCAGCCGGTGATCCTCACCGTCCACGAACTCAAACGTCTCGCCCGCAACGCCGCCGAACTGATGACCATGTCCGCCGCCCTGCAGGCCGACGGCCTCCAGCTCGAACTGCTCACCGGCCCACTCACCGGGATCTACGACCCCCACGGCATGGGCTCCATGCTCTTCGCCATCCTTGCCGTCGCCGCCCAACTCGACCGCAACTACATCCGCGAGAAAACCCTTGAAGGCCAGCAGACCGCCGCGGCCCGCGGCAACCACGGCGGCCGGCCCAAGGTCATCGACGACGACATGCTCGTCTTCGCCCGCGCGCTCAAGGACCGCGGCATCCCCATGCCCAAGATCGCCGGAAAACTCACCATCAAGACCGGAAAGAACGCCGGCAAGCACCCCTCGGTCGCGTCCCTGTACCGGGCCCTCGCCGACAACGCGACACCCTCGGCAGCGGCCCGGTGAGCACCCTCTCTTCTGGCCTGGTGCCCGTTCACGTCGGACAGCCGGAGCCCGGCTCCGACGACGATCAACAGCTGCGGGCGCGTGCAGCGCAGCCCGATCGGCGGGAGCGCCGTGAAGCGGCGCCGCGGGTGCCGGGCAACCTTGACTGGCAAAGGCACGGACTGCAGCCACGCTGGTTGGGCATGGAGACCAGCGATTGCGTGGTGGCTATCGAGCCTGCCGGACCCTTCAGCGGCCAGAGCGCCGATGAACGCCGGCGCTTCCTCGCAGGCGCGGAACGCCGGGGCGAGATGGCCCTGGTCGTCTCACTGATCGGCAACACTGATGATGATCATCCCCGTAGCCCGCTGTCTTCATACAGCGCCAGCATCCCCGTCGGTGGTGGGATTCTGCCCAGATCCGTCACGGGCCGAAGACTGCCGACCGGCCCCCTACTGGAACTCGCGTCCGAACTCGGGCCGGCCGACCGGGACCTCGCCCTGCGACTGCGCAACCGACCACCCACCGCCCCGTGGTGGGCACTGGAACTGCGGGACATGAGCGCGGAATGGGTCGGCCCTGCTGGGGTGACACGCCTCATGTCGCGAGGCCGGCTGGAGCCGATTCTGGTCAACAACCTCGGCGAGCCGGTCGCCGGAGCCTGGGTACCCCCAGACGGACGTCAGCGCTGGTACGTCCTGCCGGACGGCATCGACTGGAACACCGTGCTCGACTGGCTGATGCAACACGCCCTGCCCCAGTTCGCCCCGACAGCCCTGCGCCGGGCCCGATCACCGCGTTTCGCCGATCCGGACCTGCAGACCCGCGACGAACTCGTCGCCCGCCAGGAACTAGCCGACCTAGAGGCACACTACGCCGAGGAGAAACTTCGGCTCAAGCAGCAGCTACTCGCGGCCCAAGCGCAGGCAGAACCGCTCCGGCACGGACTGCTATACGGCTCCGGCACCCCGCTCGTAAATGCCGTACACGCAGTGCTCACCGCCGCAGGAATGCACGTGGTCGATCTAGACCTGGAACTGGGCGCCACGAAGTCAGCCGACCTGCTTGTCAGCTTGGACGACACGGGTCCATGGCGCCTCGTCGAGATCAAAAGCGCCGGCGGCAGACCATCGGAGAATCTGGTCGTTGACCTGCAACGGCATCTGAACACATGGCCGCAGCTGCGGCCCGAGCGCCCAGTGGCCGGCGGCGTTCTGATCGTCAATCACCAGCACAAACTCGACCCCTCGGAACGCGACATCGAGGTCTACACCCGGCAGGAGTTCGTCGACACGCTGCAGATTACTGTCCTGAGCACCCGCCACCTGTTCGACTGGTGGCGCCTCAGCGACTGGGCCGCCATCCGCACAGCCGTCCTCGGCCGGGACATCACCCCAGCGACCCCTGCCGCCACGACACCAACGGACCCGTCAGTTCCCGCAGGCGCAAAGAGCCGCTGGTGGCAACGCCGTACCTGACCGGTGCCGATCGGGAAGCCACCGAACCGATCATGAACGCGGCGTAGCCTCCCACGCTTTGTCCCGGGCGCCCTCTACCTGCAACTTCACATCAGCGATCTTCGCCATGTGACCACGAACTGCGGAACCCGGGAGCCACGGATTTGTCGAAAGGCGAGCTAAACGAGTGCGACCGGGGTGGGATCCTTGCACTCGACCGCGAGGACCCCCTCGTCGGCGCCAACTTCACTCCAGCAGCCCGGCAGCCACTCGTACCATCTCTGCGGCTGGAYGCCCGCAGTCTGCATGGTACCCACCGGGACCACGGCAGACCCGTTCTTTCCGTGGGCCACGTAGTTCAACTGGACCTCCCACGAGATCAGATCCCGACTGGCGGTCGCCACGATGTCGAGGACCTCGACCTCGCCTTTGGCTAGGGTGAAGTTGATTCCCTTCCGTGTGCCGCCCGGCGTCCGTGACCAACGAGCCACGGGTTCCGCGTCGTCGAGGTCTATGTGCACGTGCCGGACGTCCACCTCGCCGGCCGACGGCCGGCGGACCGGAATACCACACTCGGGCAGCTTGTCTCGTGCCAGGATCCGAGCCCGAAGGCCGGTGAGAAGCACGGTCCCGTCCGGCGAGGCTCCCTCGAGAGAAATCCTGAATCTACTGCGGCCGACCGGGACGCCGCCGGCGGACGAGCACAGGGCGTAGAAATCCTCGTCCGACCCGGGCGGGCTGGTCAGATCTGCCGTGCGCGGCAATAGGTAGTCCAGCGAATCGTCCGAGAAGCTTGATATCTTCATCGGGTTGAGCTCGACCGCGATATTCAGGTAGGTCGGGACCTGGAGACCCCGCGCGATCTTTCCGAGGAGCTCCGGAACCAGGTGGTTGATGGCGGCGGTCGCCGTACCTGCGAGAACGAATGCGCCAGCCGCTGCGGCCGGCACGCTGTCGGACAGGAAATACACCAGGAATATGCCGGCGGCGACCAGGACGGCTGCGGCAAGCAGGATAAAAACCGTGGCGGTGCGATTCGGGCGCCGGTCTTCCCGCAGTTTCATGTGAATTCGACCTTCTTTTCGGAGGTGGGACGGACTCTCTTGAGAATGAATTGCGACCCGGTACCGCCCGCGTCACCGGCCAATATTCCAGAGCCTTATGCGACAGGCCTCGGCTACCAGCAACGAGCTGCCGTCGCCCGAGAAGTGCAGGCTCGGGTATGTTTGAACGTCGGTGAGGGTGGTCAGGTTCGACCAGCTCTCAACGTCGCGAACGTGGACCCTCCCGGTGCACCAGAATGCTATTCGGTGGCCGGACGGATCCAGCGCCACCGGCCAGACCTTGTCGTCCCCGACGTAGGAATCCCGTACCGGCTCGAGACTGCTCGTCTCGACGGCCAGTATGCGGCCGCCTCGTGTTCCCCAAGCGGCCATGCTTGAATTCTCGGAGAGCGCCGCGCTCTGCATTCCGCCGCCGACCTCCCAGGGTGAATGTGTGAACTCGCCGGTGGCCCGGTCCCACGAAAACAGGCCTTCACGGGCGATGGCGCGGACTACGTCGCCATTCGGGGTGAAGGCGCAGTCCGAAAAGTGCGTGATTCCGCCTTCGAAGAGCACAGGCTTATAGCGGTCAATGCGAGCCTCTTCTCCGCGGTCAGCAACCGTTGTTGTTCTGACGTCCGCCCCGGCTATGGCCAGAAGCGAGGAGTCGGGGCTGAACCTGACCACAGAAGATCCGAAGGCGATGTGGTCGAGAGTGCGGCCGGACGGAGGGTACRAAGTGTCAAAATCATTCCTCTCCGGCGGGAGCTGCCACAAGCTCACGCAGCCATCGAGAGTCTTCGAGACCCCCCACTCCCCGGCGGTCGTGCTTCGAAGGCTCAGTATCCAACCGCCTGGCTCCTCCGGAAAATACTGGATGCGGCGCTCATCGCTGCCAAGATTCCATTGGCCGGGATTCGGCGGGTCCGGCTCCAGCCATTGCGTCCTGAGTCGCCAGATCCAGCTCGAGTCATAAGCCAGCACATGGGAACCATCCGCAGCAAGTGCCGCGTACTGGTAGCCAACCGGCGGCCGGTCGATCTGTAGGTCGGGAGATCCGCGCGAAGGAAGATCGGTGGGTTGCTCCTCGACCGTCGGCTCCGGATGGCGGAAGAGTGGGCACATGGCCGGGCCTCGCTTTCTGTGGACGCTCCCGCTGGCTCGTGCCGGGAACGGCAAGATGGCGGACTCGCCTCCGGGGCTGTCCTGACTAGGGTTCCCGACGCGTCGGGAACTAATAGCTACGAGCTGCGACTGCGGCGTATGGGTGGGTTCGTCGGCGGCCGGCCGGACATATGGCAAGCGCGGCGTAGCCTCCCACGGTTTGTCCCGGTCTCCGCACCGCTGCGAGGGAAGGGCGCTCGCCACAGCGGCCGAGCCGACCTGGGACCGGCTACCCCTCAGYCACTCCTCAGCTCGGGCTACTACGCGCCCACCCCGCCCGCACTCATCGGCCAGCCGCGAGCTACTGCCGCCACCAGACACACGGCCCCTACTACCAAACCTGGATCCGCGCAGCCCAGCGATCGGCCATTCCAACTGCAGCCATACGAAGATCCCTGCGACTGTACTGCAGTACTAGAAGTCATCGCGGTGCTCCTCAAACCACCGATGAACATCTTCCTCGCGCCATTTTATGTATTTTCCGATCCGCACGCCCGGGGGCCCCTTACGTTCGGCGCGCCACTTATATATGGTTGACTTTGAGACTCCCAGGAAATCAGAGAGTTCGCCGGTCCCCCAGAGCCGGGAAGGACGATCAGGTCCTCCCGCTGCTTCGCTGATGTCCGCCACAGCACACGCTCCCCTTCCCTCTGGATGCGCACCCGCCAGATCCGGGACGGTCCCGGCCCAGGGTGAAGCGCACCGAGGACGGACCGCGGAAGACCGGACAGGCCGATGGGCGCARCATCTCACCCATAGCTACATGTGCAGCGCAGACGGTGCACCGGCTGTCGCTGCGCATGGCTGCTCGCCCGACACGCCGGTCGCCCGCCAACGCGGCACCTCTCCGACGCCCCAGACCAAGGTCACCTCGAGAATCGAGCAGCCCGGCAAGAATCACGCCGAGATCCTTCCGGTCATTCTCGCGGGCGCATGGCGCGGCTCTCGACCCTGCTCGCCGCCGCCGCAGTTCGTCCCCGGAATTGTCCTCGCAATGACGTCACGGACATCTCCACGGCCAGCGGCGCTGGGGCTCCCCGCCACGTAGCCTGGCCAACGGCCGGCCGTGCGGGTGCTCGACGATGTCGCCCTTTCGCTCGATAGTCCGCCGCTGCGGGTATTCCGGTCGTCGGGGCGTCTGCACTTCATCGGTCGTGAGTCTCTGTGACCGGCAGCCGTGTCCGCTGTCCTCGTTCGGTGCGGGGCGATGATCGCCGTGGTGCCGCCTCTGCCGTCGTCGGTGAGCGTCACTGTGGAGACGGCCGGTGGGTACTGGAGTCTGTTTCGGGAACCGTCCCCGGACAACCAGGTCGTCGCGTTCTACCAGCCGTTGGGGCCCGATGCGACCGAGGGCGCCCCGCAGGGCCATGTCCGCGGTTCGACGTGGCAGGTGGAGGAGGGGCTCGGCTTCCCACTGCCCCGCGACGTTCACCTCGCGCTGCACGCGGACGACACCTCCTCGTCCTTCACCTGGCCGGCCCGGGCAGACGTCCCGGTCGAATCCGCCGGCGTGCTGCCCGACGACTCGAGCCTGGCCACCCGGGCGCGATGATCACCAGGTGCACACGCCGCGGTCCGGCCCGCAGACGTACGGCCGGATGCTGCACGCCGTGCCACCTCTGCGGAGCTGGGAGAACGACCGGTACCGGCTGGACATCCTCGACACTGCCATTGCTCCAGGGCCGGGATGGCACCATGGGCACCTACCGCGTCTGGGTCGACGGCCGCATCATCCTCGCCGGCGACGACCTCGACCTGACAACCGTGGACCCGCTGTCCGACGACGCCCTGCGCCGCCTCGCCGGGCAGCTGCTGTCCTGGGAACGGGCCCCCCGCGGCTACACCGCGCGGCAGATCACATTCCTCCAGGACGACCTCGCCGCCCTCCAGACAGCGCTCGCCATCCCGGTGCCACCGTACCCACCCGGCACCCGCATCCGAGCACACGGCGTCACGGACGGAACCACCTCACTGGGCACCACCATCACCACCGCACGCGACAACACCGGGAACCTTCACTACGTGTGGCGACCCGACGTCTACGACCTCCCCGGCCACCCCTACCGCCACCACCACATCGACCACACCCTGACCTCCCCCGAACGCCTCGTCGAACCCACCCTGGAAGGCCCGGACACCGCGGTCGACGGCCCCAACGCCCCGGCGGTCCTCACCTACGGCGGCCGGATCCGCGCGCACGAGGTCGAACCGATCGCCGGCTCCGCCTGGCCGACGATCGACTCCCTCCTCGCCGCCCGCACCGCCGCCCACCTTCCCCTGGCCGACGAGGAACTCCTCGTCGCCCTGCGGGAACTGACCACCACGACCCGCGGGCCCCTGGGACCGGCGGTGAACAGGCCCGCCCGGCCGATCCACTCCTTCGACGTCACCCTCGACCCCCACTCCCCCGAACTGCCCGCATCCGCCTTCGACTGGTTCCGACGCGACGCGGCCACCCGACCCGCCTTTCTGACCGTCACAGGCGACACCGTACGGATCCTCGACGCCGCCCATGGCTTCATCGACGTGAGAGCAGCCGCCCTGCAGGAAGCTCTGCGACGCTCCGACGCCGACCTCGCCACCCTCCTCGCCCGCCATTCCACCGTCGTCCTTGACGGCGCCGAATCACAACTCACCAAAGCCGCCCTCGCCGCGGCCCACGTTCCTGACATCACCACCCCAGCCGACGGCCTCAGCCCGCCCCCGCCGACGGCGGGCGATCCGGACCCGCCGTTCGAACTGGACTTCTGACGGGACGGCAGGGCGGGAATGGCCCCGTGACGCCGGGTCGGCGATCCGGAACCATCCCCAGTTCAGGCAAGCGTGACGGCGAGGACGGCGGTCACGATCATCACGGCGACCACCAGACCGACGACGAGCGCCAGACGATCGCCGGCCTTCAGCGCGTCGGAGACGTCCCGGACCAGCTCCCACTCCGGATCCCCATCCGGCACCCACCCGTCGTCGAGAAAATTCTCGCCGCTCCCACGGCTGCCGCCCCCACGTCGCCACCACCAGGGTCGCGTGGGTCGACGACGTTCGCCGTCCGGCGCGTTGCCCCGGTAGGCCGCCGGCGAGGTGCCCGCTTGGTGGCGGGTCCTTTTCCGGCGGCCCAGCCGAGTCGGCTGTGGCGCAACGGTTGTCTGACCTGGGCGCCACGATTCGAACAGGCCCTTCGACGGGCGGCGGAGGCCGCCTCGGCGCACCATTCCCGCCGGCCGAACCCCAGTCACTCTTCCGTCACCGTCGAATGCTGAAGAGGTAGGTCCCGCCATGACCTCCGGCGGCGACTATCGGGATGACTGGATGAAACGCGCAGGTGGCAAAGCTCTCGGCGGTGCGGATCGCCGCGGTGTTCGTGCCGGTGGAGACGTCCCACAGGCGAAGTGTGCTGTCGTCGGAGGCGGTTGCGAGCTGGCTGCTGTCCGGGGAGAACGTGAGGGCGTTGACGCGGTCGGTGTGGCCGGACAGAACGCGGCCGGTGCCGTCAGGAATGTGCCACGTGCGGACTTGGTGGTCGGTGGAGGCGCTGGCCAGGATGCCGCCGTCGGGCGAGAAGCGTAAGGCGTTGACGCGGTCGGTGTGGCCGGGAAGGGTGCGGCTGGTGGCGGCCGGAATGGTGGTCAGTGTCAGCGTGCCGTCCTCGGCGGCGGAGGCCAGCATCGTGCCGTCCGGGTGGAACTCCACGGCGGTGACGGCGCTGTGGTGGCGAACGAGGAGTCGGCTGGTGCCGGTGGCGACGTCCCAGAGCCGGACCGCGCGGTCGTGGGGGCCCGTGCCGGTGGCCAGGTGGCTGCCGTCGGGGGAGAACGCGATGGCGCTGACCCAGTCGGTGTGGCCGGCGAGTACGCGGTTGGTGGCGCGGGCGATGCCGGTGGGGATGTTCCACAGGCGGACGGTGCCGTCGTCGGAGGCGGATGCCAGCTGGTCGCCAGTTGGTGAGAACACGACGATGCTCACGCCGCTGGCGTGACCGGTCAGGGCGGTCCCGGTGGCGGTGCTGATGTTCCAGAGCCGGATGGTGCCGTCGTTGGAGGCGGAGGCGAGGATGACGCCGTCGGGAGAGAACGCCACTGAGCCGGCCCAAGCGGTGTGGCCGGTGAGGGTGCGGCTGTCGTGGGTGGTGACATCGGTCAGGTGGATGGTGCCGTCGCTGGCGGTGGAGGCCAGCAGGTGGCCGTCTGGGGAGAAGCGACTGCGGTGATCCGATCGGTGCGCGCGGTGTGGGCGTGGCGGACGCCGGTCGGGATGTCCCAGACGTGGACGGTGCCGTCGCTGGAGCCCGCTGCGAGCAGCCTGCTGTCCGAGGACAGCGCGATGGCGTTCACTCGGTCGGCTTGGGCTGTGAGCGCGTGGCCTTCTCCTGTACGGACGTTCCACAGGCGGACGGTGCCGTCGTCCGAGGCCGATGCCAGCAGCATCCCGTCCCGGGAGAAGCGTGCCGTGTTGACGGCGCCGGTGTGTCCGGTGAGGACTCGGCTGGTGCCGATGGCGACGTCCCAGAGCCGGACCGATCGGTCGTGGGGACCGGAGCCGGTGGCCAGCAGCCTCCCGTCCGGTGAGAAGGCGACAGCGTTCACGAGATCGGTGTGTCCCGCCAGGACGCGGACCGGCAGGTCGGCGGAGGCATGGCGAGCGTTGGCGCGGACCTCCCACACCCGGACGGTGCTGTCGTGGGAGGCGGTCGCGAGCAGCGTCGCGTCCCCGGAAAACGTGATGGCGCTGATGACCCCGGTGTGACCGGGAAGGATGCGGCGGCGCCCGTCGACCACATCCCACAGCGAGACAGCGCCGTCGGTCGAGGCGGTGGCCACCTGGACTCCGTCTGGCGAGAACGCCACCGCGCTGACGGCGCCGTCGTGGCCCCCGAGGACGCGGCTTACGCCGGTCGTGACGTCCCACAGGCGGGCCGTGGTGTCGTCGGAGCCTGTGGCGAGCAGAGCGCCGTCGGGGGAGAACGCGAGCGCGCCGACGATGTCGGTGTGGCCGGCGAGGGCCTGGGCTGTTCCGGTGACGACGTCCCACAGCCTGACCGTCCGGTCGTAAGAGCCGGTGGCGAGCAGGGTCTCGTCTGGGGACAGCGCTGCGGCGGCCACGATATCGGTGTGCCCGCGCAGGGTGCGGCTGGCGCCGGTCGCGACGTCCCACAGCCTGACCGTCGTGTCGTCCGAGACGGAGGCGAGGAGGCCGCCGCCCGTGGAGACCATGACCATGGTGATTCCGCCGGTGTGGYCGGTGAGAGTCCGCAGATGCGCGGGGTGCGGGAGGTCGGGCATCGGCCCGTGTGGCTCGAAGCGGACACCGCTGAACCCGGACCGATACTCCGCCACGATGCGGCCGAGGCCGGGGACGTCGGCGAGACGGCTCGCGAGCGTCGCCGCCAACGATGCGCCCGGGCTGAGTGGGGTCAGTAGATGCGCAGCCTGGCCCACCGCGCGACGCAACGCCGCAGCGGTCGGCGTGCCCACTCGGGCGAGGTCCGCCTCGATCCCGACGGGGTAGCCGAACCGGGAGATCGCCGATTCGATCCATCGAAGGTCGCAGACCGTGGCAGCCGCTTCGTCGGTCAGGCCGGCGGCGGTCAGATGGTAGGCCAGATTGCGACGAAGGTAGTCACCTGCGACGCTGCCCGGCAGCTCCCACCAGGGTGTGAGTGGGACAGGATCATCCGCGGCGCGGACGACTCCCGTGCCCGCGGCGGGCAGAAGACCGCGGGCGGTGGCGAGAAGTCGGTGGTTGGCGTCGGCGACGCTGGCGGGGCCGAGTGTGACCAGCAGGTAGCTTCGCAGGACGTCGTGCAGGCGCAGGGCGGGTTGGCCCGTGACGAATCGCCCGACGGCCAGCCGTAGGTGGACCAGCCGACGGCGGAACCGCTCCACTCGGGCGCCGGCGAGTCCGCTTCCAGCCCACAGCAGTGTGAGAACGTCGAGGGGGACGTCGGCGTCCTCGGGGAATACCGCGAGGTCCAGGTAGTGCCCGCGCTGTGCCTCGGTCAGCAGGCCGATGCTGGCCTCCATGGTGGCTGCCACCGCGTGGGACCGCGAGGCCGGATCGTGGACCGCGTCGGGATCGTCGAACGCCACCGGACCGGTCGCGCTCAGCTCCTGGACCGCCCAAGCCACGGCCTCCCCAACCGACGCGCCCTCGTTGACAAGTTCGACCAACGCGGCGTTCACCAGGCCGAGCAGCACCGGCCACCGTCCGGTCCAGCGCAGCAGCCCCGCCATCGCGACGTCGTCAGACGGTAGGTTCGCGGCCAACGTTCGTAGGGCCTCGTCTGTGCTCATCTCGTCCACCAGCACCCGCCGGCCGCCGGCTGGGACCACGCCCACCGTGCGGGTCGTCACGAGCCGCCGGCAGGTACGTCCACCCACCAGGAACGGTGCGAGCTGCTCGGGCCGCCACACGTCGTCGACGACGAGCAGCATCGGGTCCCGTTCGTCGAGGAGACTGCCCAGCAGGCCACCGGCGATCATCGGATCGGACTCGGTGATGTGCTGCCCGGACAGCACTGCGGCCAGACCGCCAACCAGCCCGGCGAGGTCCGCGCCGGCGGCAGCCTCCCCCACCGTCACCCACAGCAGTCCTCCCGGAAAGCGGGCGTCGACTTCCGGGCTGCGTGTGACCTCGCTCGCCAGCGTCGTCTTGCCGAATCCTCCCGCGCCCTCCACTGCCGTCGTCACGCCCACCGCGCGGTCGTCATCGGCGATCAGCGCGGCCAGAAGTTGCGCGGTCAGCTCCGGGCGCGGCACAACGGGACCAGAGCGCTGGGGTGCCATCCATGGTCTGCGGACGCCGCGCCGCGCGTCCCCACCAAAGTTGTTGATCTGGGTGTTGCCAGTGCCGACCTGCAGTCCCCGAGCGTCGGGAGCGTTCACCTCCGGGGCGTTGCCGCCGTCAGAACCGGTTGATCTGCACATTCCCGTCCCCGACCTGCACGCCTTTGGCGTCACGCAGATCGACCTGGAATCGGCCAGCAGCAGCGGCGGCCGGGTCCACCAGCTCCCAGACCCGCCGTGCCGCAGCGAGCACCTCGGCGTCCTCGCGGGCCGCCGAGGCGGACAGCTCCGCCCGGAACCGCTCCTCCTCGCCCGCCGGATCCTCCTCGAACCGATCGACGGCATCGCGTCGACCCTCGCGGCTTAGGAACCCGACGAGCCGCTCCCTCAACGCTGCGTACGCGCCGGTCACCGCCGACTGCGCCGATTCGGTTACACCTGCGCCGGCTCCCGCCAACAGCGCTCCGATGATCATGCTTACCGGGTCCATCCGCACCACCCCCCGCACGTGCGCCCTCACTTCTCCGCCCAGAACTACCACGACAGACCGATGCTGACTGTCAGCGTAGCGACCGTAGTCGAGAGAAGGGGTGCTAGAACGGGCGGGCGAGACTCGTTAGCCACGCCTGCCACGACGCGGACCGGGGCGCGGGACCGGGCTGGACGGCGACGCCCAGCCATTCGGACACGGAACGGATGCCATAGAGGGCGTTGAGCAGCCACACCTCGCAGCCGGCGAGGTCCTCGACCCGACGGCGGACATGACGGACCTCAACGCCCATCTCCCGCGCCCGTTCAACGACCAATCCCAGGGTGATTCCGGGAAACGCCCGCAACCGCGGATCCGGTGCGTACAGCCGCTCGGTATCCCACCAGCACACACTCGACACCGAGGCTTCGATGACCAGGCCGGTTTCCGTCGCCAGCAGCATCTCGTCGGCGCCCTGTGGCGCCAACCCCAACCTCAGATCGCTGAGGCGCCCCAGGTCAGGGCCCTTGACATGCGGCGAGCGGCGCGGGTCAAGGACCRGTGCCGCCCAGACCCGCGCACTCGTCTCCAGCGGCGGGCATCGCCGCACCCGAACGCGAAGCCGTGGGCTCTCCACCGTCCCCACCAGCTCAACCCGCGGAAACCACTGACCATCACGCGGTATACGGTCCATCGACGCCGTCCAGAATGCCTGGAGCTCTCCGTCATCCAGGCCCGCGTTCGCCTGCCCCGCACGCCCCAGAGCGCTCACACAGGCGTTGAGGAAACGATCACGATGGCGGTCCAAGGCGCGGACGCGACCATCCGCGACCAGCCAGGAATCCGCCGCCAGGAGAAGCTCACCCTCGTCTTCGCTGGCCGCGAGACCCAGCCCCGGCAGCCACGCTTCCAACGCGAGAGTGTCCCCGGCCGCCGCCGTTGGGCCGGAAACCCCAGAAGAAGGCGCCGACGGCGCCTCTCCCGCCGAAGCCGCGCCTGGAACACCAGCGGTCGTCATTGCCGCCCACCCCCCGGGAAGCCACACGTTCGGCAGTGAATGTACCGGGATCGTGGCAGACCAGTCGATCCCCAGCGCGAACTCAAGCGCCTGCTTGCCCTCCACGGGCGTGGGGAGGACTTCGCCGCGCTCAATGCTCGGCGCGTCGCGGGCGGATCACCCCCAGGTGCGTGGGGAGGACCCCTCTGCGCTGGCTCGCCTAGCAGCCCGACTTTTGTGTGATCGATTGAGTTGTAGGGCTGCAGCCTGGCGCTAGTGGCTGGCTTGTGCGCGCGCCTGGCGAGGCAAACTGCCGCCATGCGTGGCCAGCAGCTGGGTGCTGAGGGGTCAGGCGGACCGCAGCGCGCCACCCAGGAGAGCGGYGATGTTACCCGGGGTGATGCAGTCTCGTTCCGCCTCGGCGCCTTCCCCAGGGGGCCGGGGTAGGCGGGGGTGGCCCAGGTGCGCGGCGGAGGACAGAGGGGGCCACAGCAACGAAGGGACGACCTCCTCTGCGGGTGTTTCGCTAGGTCAGCAGGGGTGGGTAGTGCCGAACAGCTTCTTCGTGGTGGTGGGAATGACGATCTGCCGCCGCGCGGACGATCGTGGAACGGTCCTGCTTCACCTACCGTCAGTGAGGACCGAGCCCATGGCGAGGATCGCCAGCAGAACGCTCCACGACCATCCCTCCAAAGCCGCGCAGGTCGACCGGCCGGCCCGGCCTCGCCGATCGAGAACCGCCTTCGCGGGATCCGGCCGGCCCTCGCGGCCCCGTTCCTGATGGGCTCCGACGCCGGCGAGCCGATAGGCGCCGAGGAACCGAACGTGGCACGGGTCTACGACGCACTCCTCGGCGGGGCGCACAACTTCCCGGCCGACCGGGAGGCCGCGGCGAGGATCGAGCGGACGTGGCCGGGAAGCCGCGAAGGCGCCCGGGTCAACCGGCTGTTTCTGGGCGAGGCGGTCCGCTTCCTCGCCGGACAGGCCGGTACCCGCCAGTTCCTCGACATCGGGTCGGGCATGCCGATCATGGGCAACGTCCACGAAGTCGCCAGCGAGCTGGCCACCAACACGAGGGTCGTCTATGTCGACCACGACCCGGTCGTAGTCGCCCACAGCCAGGTCCTACTCACGTCAACCCCGGGCGCGGCCGCCGTGGAGGCCGACCTCGCCGACCCCCCGGACGATTCTGGACGATCCGCGGGTCGCCGCGATGCTGGACCGGGCACAGCCGGTAGCGTTACTGCTCGTCGCGATCCTGCATTTCTTCCCCGACGACACCGGTCCGCAGCAGCTCGTCGCGCAGCTGCGGGACGCGCTGCCCGCCGGTAGCTACCTGGTCCTGACCCACGCGACCGGCGACGGGCAGCCCCGCGACGTCGTCGAGGCCGCCGAAACCTATCGGCGTACGACCGCGCGGTTCCAGCTACGTAGCCGTCGCGAGGTGCTGGGATTCTTCGACGACTGCACCCTGGTCGAGCCGGGCCTGGTCCTGCTGCCCGGCTGGGAGCAGGACCGGCAGCGCCGCCGCACCACGACCGAGGGCCGGCTGGCGGTCTACGCCGGGGTCGGACGAATCTGGTGAGCCCGACCTCCCCAGGCCTGACCCGGCTGTCGGACGCCGATGCCTGGCGCCTGCTGGTGCGGGCCCAGACGCGGATCGCCACCGCGATCGCACAGCTGTGGCCGCACTCCGACGCGGTGTTCAGGAAGACAGTCGCCGTCGACGGCGCGTTTCGGCGCCAGGTCAGCGTCGCCGGCGCATCCCTGTGCGCGACGGTGCGGCCACACCCATCCGACCTGACCCRTGCGGCCGACAGCGACCATGCTGCCCTCGACACCACGCAGACGACGACCAGGAAGCCGCGCCGTGCCGGACAGAGCGCGAAGCGGCGCAGCTCCAGGCACTGGCCACCTACAGCGGCCTACGCGTGCCAGAACCCGTCACCCTCACCAACGGGGTGATGATCACCCCATGGGTGGGCGGCACAAGTCTCGCAGGCCGGCTACGGGCCGACCCGGCGACGCTCACCGAGCTGCTGGCAGCGCTGATGGACGACCTGGCAGAACTGCACCACGACCCAGCCGACCAGCTCCGCCAGGTCGCATCACCCCAGGCAGGTCGGGCCATGCCGCTGGTGGTCGCCACGGCGCTGAACCGGTCGGCCACCGACATACCAGCCCGGCAGTCGATGACGGCTGAGGCCGGGGAGCTCCGCGCGCTTGTGGGAACCCTGTCGACACGCCTCGCCCGACTGGCACCCCAGCTGGACTCGACGATGTTCACTCGCGCGGGAGTGGCCTTCGGGCAGCTCACCCCCTCACGGGTGCGCTACACCGACCCGCACAGCCGGGCAGTGCTCATATCACCGATCCTTGGACCGGGCGGGGACCTCGCGGACAGCGCCACGCTGCTCGGTCATCTGCACCTGTTCGCCGTCACCTGCCCGCCGGCCCTGCGCTCCGACCTCACCGAAGGGATCGAGGCCTGGCTGTCGGGTCGGCTGGCCGCCTGCCGCAGCACCTGGCGGGAATGGCTGTACGCCGTTCTCACGCTCTGGACCGCCACCGTCCACACCGCCGTCCTCGACGCGCTGACCCTGCCCCTCGATCTGGCCACCGCCCGCCTGCGGGCCCATCCCCTCCCCGCACTGACCGTCCTCGACAGCCTCACCCGGGACCTCCGCCGCCGCGGGCCCGGCGCGGCACTGAACGCCACCCTCGCCGCGCTCACCGACACCGTCGAACACGACAACGCCGGCCCGGCGGAGACGACCACGCCCCGCTGATCGCGACTCTCTCCCTGCCCGTTCCCCTGAGCGAAGGCACCTCCCGATGACCCTCACAACTCACCGTCACCCGAACCGCCGACATCAGCCCCTCGGCCGCCCCTCCACCCACCCCACAGCCCGGTGATCACCACACTGACCGTGCGTCACCCCACCCACGAGCCGGGGCGCTACTCGGCGAACCACCCGTTCGAACAGCTCCGCAGCACAGCCGCCCACCATCTGCGAACCCACGCCCCACGCGACGGCATGTGCACAGGCTGCGGACACCGCTGGCCATGCCGCACCGCGGTGCTCGCCGACCACAACCTCACCCTCGTCCACGACCCCGACGTTCTCGAACCCGACACCTACACGATCGCTCTCACCGCGCCCGCGCTATCCGACCTGCCCATCCACCCCTTTCACCGCCAGGTCCGGCACTATCCCGCCGTCCCCCGCTCCGCCAGCACCGCCCGCAGCGACGTCGCCACCCAGCTGCGCCGCTGGAACCTGGACGAGCTCGCCGACACCGCCATGATCGTGGCATCGGAACTGATCACCAACGCGGTCGCCGCCTCCCAGCACACACCGCCCACGCACGGCAACGCCACGACGTCCCGCGTCGCGGTCACCCTCACCTACCACCACCACAACGTGATCATTGAGGTGTGGGACAGCGCCACGCAGGACCACCCGACCCTGCGTGCCGCCGGCCCAGACGCCGAAAACGGCCGCGGCCTGCACATCGTCGCCACCCTCACCCGCCATCTCGGCTACCGCCAGATCCATATCAGCTCCCGCGACGGCAGCCTCCAGACAACCGGCACGATCGTCTGGGCCCTCCTACCTCGCACCACCATCCCCGCCCCCCAGCTGCACCCCACCACCCGCACCAGCCGCCTCCCGCGACGCCATCCACCCACCCCCCAGCCCGACGGCCCACCCGTCAACGACGGCGCCGACATCGCGCTGCTGCAACGGACCAGCCGCGGCCTGCGCACCCTCGACGGCACCCCGCGCCGAGAACGTGAGGAAGCCGTCCGATGAGCAACGACGCCGCCCCTTCCTGCCCGCCGTGGTGCGACCAGYCCGCCGACCACCTGTACGTCGAGCCCGCAGGCCCCGGCGACTACCGCCTCTCCGAGTTCACCACCATCGACCTGCCCCACCTCCACGGCCTACGTCACGAGAACTCGCTCCAGATCACGATCGAGCAGTACGTCACTGCCACGACCACCTACCAGACCGTGATCGCCCTGGGTTACGGCGCCGAAGGCGCGGACGATGCCGAAACCCTCACCCTCGACGAAGCCGATGCCCTCGCCGCCGCCCTCACCAAGGCGGTCACCCGAGCACGCAACGCCTCCATCGGCCAAACGCCGAACGACGATGGCGCCGCGTGACGCAGCGCCCGAGCCCCCGGCTCTGTTCCGATGGGTGGCAGGGCGGTTACGGTGAACATGGACGGGCTGCCCGAAGGGCGAGGGATCGGTCCTGGCGACAGATCCGGGCGGCGGGGAGGTGGTATGCGTCAGCCCAGCAAGCAGGCGGAGCGCGACGAGCTGCGGACGCGGATGCGCGCGGCGGGCATGTCCCACGACTAAATCGCGGTCGAGTTGGCCCGCCGCTACAACTACCGTCCTCGCGCCGCCCACCGTTACGCCCGAGGCTGGACCCAGGAACAGGTCGCGAACCGTCTCAACGCACACGCCGCCCACGCCGGCCTCGACCCCGACGGTACGGCGCCCATGACCGGCCCGAAGCTGTCAGAGATCGAGAACTGGCCGCTTCCGAACAATCGCCGCCGACCCACCCCCCAGATCCTCGCCGTCCTCGCCGAGGTCTACGACACCAGCATCCACGCCCTGCTCGATCTCGACGATCGAGAACACCTCAGCCCCGCCGATATGCTCCTCCTTGACAAGATGCCAAGAACGGCGCGGACGCAACCCACCAGGCCGACGGCGCAGATGACGCACCACAGCGACGAAACCGACGCCGGCATGATGGTCGAGCCCGCAGCCGTCGGGGAAACCCGGTCGCCGCTGGAACTGCCCTCGACATCTGTCGGCCGCCTTCCCGATCAGACGACAGGCATGACGGCGTGGGAAGAGGCGCCGACGACGGAAGTGGCAGACAAGATCACCAGAAATGATCTCGCTCTTGATCGCCGTGAGGCGGTTCGCGTCATGGCGGATGTGATCGCCGGCGCTGCCCTCCTCGAAGGAGCGGAGCGCTGGTTGACCACCACCGAGCCACCCACTGGTCAGCGTCGCACCGCGGGCGTTGGTGTTGAGGAAGTCGAAGAGATCGAACTGGCCGCGCGGACCTTCCGGGCGTGGGACCACCAGTTCGGCGGGGGGCTTCGTCGTAAGGCGGTCGTGGGTCAGCTCGCAGAGATCGCGGATGAGCTCCGCGACTTCTCACATCCACAGGACCTGACCCGGCGACTGCACGGCGTGATGGCCGATCTTGCTGAGATCGCTGCGACGATGTCCTGGGACTCGGGGCAGGGAGGACTAGCGCAGCGCTACTATCTGCTCGCTCTTCGGTCAGCCAAGGCGGCGGGCGATCCCGTGTTCTGCGCGAACATCCTGGCCGGCATGGCACGGCAGCAGTTCTACCTCGACCGTACGGTCGAAGGACTCGAACTCGTCCGCCTCGCACAAGGCGTCGCCGGCACTCAGGCGACACCAGCGGTGCGCGCGATGCTGTTCACGCGCGAGGCGTGGGCCTACGCGCTGCAAGGCCGGCTCGCCGCCTTCCGGCGTGTAACAAGCCGGGCGGAGGACACCTTCCGTGACGTCGACGCGGCCGTCGAGCCCTTCTGGATCTCCTACTTCGACCAGGCGGAACTGGCAGGGGTCACCGGAGGCCGCCTTCTCGACATCGCGCACCAGGCGCCCGAGCACGCCGACGAGGCAGCCACCTGGCTGAGCCAGGCCGTCGAAGCTCGGGACGTCACCAGCGTCCGCAGCACAGCCCTTGATCAACTCGGGTATGCAGAGATCAGACTGGTGCAGGGCGAATTCGACGAGGCCGCGCGGCTGGGCCACGCTGCCGTCACGATGGTCGAGCGGACGCGGTCCAGCCGCGTGCGGGTCAAGCTAGGCCAGTTCCATCGGCATGCCGAGTCCCGAACGTCGGCTCGCCCCATCGCCGATCTGTGCGCGAGGATCACACCCATACTTCGCACCGAGCGAACCGCGTCCCGGACAGTCGAGACCTGAGGAGATCCACGACGTGACCCGCATCGGCGTCACCGGCCACATGGACCTCACCCCCGCGACCGTTCTCCTCGTACGGGACGCGCTCGTGGAGGCCCTCACGCCATACGCGTCAGACCTGACCGGCGTCAGCTGCATTGCGGCCGGCTCCGACAGCATCTTCGCCAGCGTCGTCCTGGAACTCGGTGGCACACTCGAAGTGATCATCCCAGCCGCCGACTACCGCGCGAGGAAGGTCAAACCCGCGCACGCCGAACTGTTCGACGACCTTGTCCGTCAGGCCACCACCGTGCGGGTCCTGCCCCACGACGTCTCCGACCGCGCGGCGTACGAGGCCGCGAACGACGCACTCGTCGACGAGGTCGACCTGCTCATGGCGGTTTGGGATGGCTATGCTCCCGTCGACCGGGGCGGCACGGCCACCACGGTCGCTCACGCCCACGCGAACAATCGCGCCGTTCAGATCATCTGGCCCACCGGGGCAGCACGACAGAGGCGACTATAAGTCTTGCCGCAGTGCGCGGACTCAGGTTCGCGCACTGCGGCGAGACACTGAGCTGGGCCAACGCGTCGAACCGGGTGAGCTTCTTGGGTGGCTGTGCCCTCCGTGACCTGGTCAACCTCCAGGCCCGCAACACCCCATGGCCCAGGCCATCAGCCCAGCGCGAGGGCACAGCCATTCAGGTCGTAATCGAACAGTACCAACCTTCACGACTACACCTACGACCCCTTGATCTCGCTCGGGGTCGGGCACGACGACCCCGACAACGAGGCGCTCACCCTCGACGAAGCCGACGCTCTCGCCGCGTCCCTGCGCCGCGTCGTCACCGCGACCCCGCGAGGCTCAGGCACACCCGGTCCCGAACGGCGAGGACCCTGCGTAACGCCGCGGCGCCGGCCACCCTCTTGACAGATCAACTATCGCCCTCCGGGTAGGAGCGCGACGCGGCGGGGCCGTGGGKTGCCTACCGGCAGTGGGATCTCGTCGAGCCGCACGCTGACCATGCTGCCGTCGCTCTCGGCCAGGCTGAATCGATGATCGCCGTCGGCGGTGCGTTGCGTGGGCAGTTCGCGTGTCGCCGCGACAAGTGCTGCTGCGCGCGCCGCGGGAAGGGACGCCGCGGCGTGTGGTGGCAGGTTCTCGGCGAGGAACTCGACGACGGCGGACGCCACGTTGATGCCGCGGCGCACGTACGGCCTGTCGTCGTCTCCCACCACGGGATGGTCGAGGACCTGAGTCGAGAGGTGCCGAGGAGCCAGCACGTAGGTCAGCAGCTGGCCTTGGCGGTGTGTCTCGATTACGGCGAGGCCGCGTTCCTCGTCGACGCTCTCAGTGCGGGTGACGAGCGGACCGCCTTCGTGGCCGGTGTCTGGTAGGTACTGGCGCAGCGTGGGGTCGACGAGAATCTGGGAGCTGGGGAGCCAGACAACGGTGTGGCCGTCGAGCAGCCCGTCCCGCCAGGAAGGCGGTAGCGAGCTGTGGATCGTTGTCCGGCCAGTCCGGATGTCAGTCATCGCAAGCTCGGCGACCCTGACGTGCGCGACCACCCCGAGGTGGGCATAGGCGTAGGCCAACACCAAGCAGTCGTCGACGCACCGCTCGTCCGGAAGCTCCTCGTGCCCCGCCGTGAGAAGGTCGAGCACCAGCGGGGGAAGCGCCGCGAGGAGCAGGGGCTCCGACGGCGGAACCTCGTCGATCACCGCAGACAGACGAACGGCCGCCCATTCCAGCGGTGTCAACGGGAAGCCGTCGTCGGAGCCGTCGGCCCGACGCCGGCTTCTCCTGTCGCCCACAACTACCATCATGACGTCAGGTGCTGCCCTGGCCACCACGATCGCGGCGCGGCGGATGTGGTCTTCGTCTGCCATGACAATCGTTCGGATGCCACCGAAGCCCCCTGGCGAGTCAGTGGGCGGCCATCAGTACACCCATCTGCGGCGTTTGTCGGTCCCCAGGCTCCGCCAACAGTTCAACCAGTGGATGGCGGCCCAGTGTTCGCCGGCGTCAGCGGGGTGTGGTGTGGGCACCACACCACACCCTGAGGTGGTCGAGATGCCGCCACGGTGGCGGAGTGGACAAGACCGGAGCGATCTCCCGAACGATCTCTAAGGCATGCTCAGAGCCGTCTCGATCGTCCTCGCGGTGGCGCTGGTGGCCGCCATCGCAGCCATCGCGGGTCTGGTCGCCGGAATCCTGCACGCCGCCGACGGTGACTCTCTGCCCGCGGCGGCGCGTGCCGGTGGCCGTGCTGCCCTCGCGGTCCTCGGCGTCCTAGCCGCCCTCGCCGGCGCGGTGCTCGCCGCGGTGAGCGGATTGTGAGGCAGGGGGACCGTGCAGTACGCAATTATTTTGCACCCCCTCTACCGCTCCAACTCCGCGATCGGTAGAAAGCGAAGCGGGCCCCGCCCGCAGGTCATCTCTTCCCTCTGAATGGAGGGCTGAGACCGACCGAAGGAGCTCGCCGTGCTCGTGGCACCCGCCGTGGTTGCCGTCGTCCTCGCCCTGCTTGCGGCCGCCGCGGCCGGGGTCTGCTCGCGGGAATCCTGCACCGGGCCGACGGCGCGTCCTTGCCCGACGCAGTGCGTGCAGGCGGTCAGGCCGGGCTCGCGGTGTTCATGGCCCTGGTCGCCGCCGCCGGCGTGGTGGTGGCGCTGCGGGGCATGTAGATACAGGGAGTCCGGCGGCCACGTGAAAGGGGGCCGGGGCTCTACGTGCAGTCCCGCCCCCTAGCTAGACTAGGAGCGCACGACCGATCCGGCTGTCTCCCGCCAACCACTCGGGTATCCTGGACGGCGTGGATCTTGAATCGTTGAGCGTGCCCGCTCTGGTCGCCACGATCACGGCCGTCCTCGCGGGAACCGCAAGCGAGGCCGGCGCTCACGTCTGGAATTCACTGGTGGACCTCGTCCGTCGGACTTTCGGCGCCGGGTCCCGCGAGCGCGAACTCGTCGAGAGCGACCTGACCGACGAAGAGGATGCCGACGCGGAGTCCGTGGATGACCTGGCCCGGCATCTCGCCGCCAGAGCACTCCTCGATCCGGACTTCGCCGACGCCCTGCGCTCTTGGACCACCAGCGCCCAGTCCACGCCCACCGGCGATGGGTCTGTCACGAACATCGTCGGCGGCAACGCGCGCATCGACGGCGGCCTCCTGCAGGCACGGGACGTACACGGCTCCATCACTCTCGGCGGAACCGATCACGGACGCTGATCGGCTCACATCACGAGAACGCTGGGCGACCCTCCCCGTCGGGTCAGGCTCCGAGCACTGGACGACCCTGAACCGCACCCGCACTGTTCTCGCGGTCGTTCACAACGTCACGTCGATGACACGGCTGCTCGACGTGCTGTCCGTCTTCGATTCCGACCCCCGGATCCAGACGGTTTTTACCTGGACCGAGTCGTCCCCGTTCACGCACGGCGTCCACCAGTTTCTCGCCGAGACCGGCGCTATCACCATTCCCTGGGAACAGGCGATCAGCACTGTTTTCGACCTCGCTATATCCGCCAGTTACGGCGGCGACCTCCATCGGATAACCGCCCCGCTCGTCGTTGTATCCCACGGCGCCGGGTATAATAAGAAGGAGCCCGGGTATAGTAAGAAGGAGCCAGGAGCCAGGAGCCAGGAGCCAGGAGCCAGGAGCCAGGAGCCAGGAGCCAGGAGCCAGGAGCCAGGAGGTCTTTGGTCTGTCGCCTGGGACTCTTCTGCATGATGGCGACCTCATTCCGTCGGTCGTTGTGCTCTCGCATCCGGAGCAGGCCCGGCGGCTCGGGCGATACTGCCCGGAGGCGGTTCCCGYCGCTGTCCTCGCTGGCGATCCGTGCTACGATCGTCTGCTCGCGAGCGCGCCGCATCGAGATCGTTATCGGCGGGCGTTCGGTGTCTCTGGCACGGAGCGGCGGCTGGTGGTGGTCAGCTCGACCTGGGGCTCCGGCTCGCTTCTTGGCAGGCGTTTCGAGCTGGTCAGGGAGCTTCTTGCGGATCTTCCCGTTGATGACTACAAGGTCGTCCTTACGCTCCACCCCAATGTCTGGCATGGGCACAGTCCGTGGCAGGTCCGTGCGTGGCTGTCGGACTGTGTACGGGCGGGGCTTGTCCTGCTGCCTCCCGAGGAAGGCTGGCGGGCGGCGCTGGTCGCCGCGGACGCGGTGATTGGTGATCACGGGTCGGTCACGTTTTACGGCGCGGCGCTGGGTAGCCCTGTGCTGCTGGGTGCCTTCCCGTTCGACGACCTCGATCCGCATTCACCGGTGGCGGCGTTGGGGCGGGCTGCGCCGTTCCTGCGCACCGACCGTCCGCTCACCGAACAGCTGGATGCGGCCATCTCGGATCATCACCCGTCCCGGTACGCGGAGGTGACCTCGGCGGTGACCTCGGCACCGCGCGAGTCAGCGAAACTGCTGCGTACCGTTCTCTATGAGCAGATGGGTCTTACGGAGCCGGCGACGGACGTCGTCGTTCCCGCCGTTCCGATGCCCACATGCGATGCGGACGCCACGACCGACCCGACATCGTGGTGGGTCGAGACGGAGGTACGTGATGTCGCGGCCTGTGAGGCGGACGGGTCAGTGACGGTCACGCTGACGCTCGCGCGCCGGCCGGCGGCGCTGGCCGAGCCACGCGAGCACGCGCATCTCGCCGTCGACGAGGCAACCCGGCAGACCTCAGCGCTCCCGCTCGCCGATGTCGTCGTGCGCCGGGCCCGTGACCTGGCCGGCGACCCGGCCGAGGAGGTGGCAGACCTGTTGGAGCGCTATCCGGGCTGTTCGATCGCCAGCGTCGCGACAGCTCCGGGTCGCGCTGTCCTCGCTGTCCGGTCCCCGGACGGGACCCACCGCTACACCAGCGTGGAGACCGGGGCCGGCCGGCCCCGCCTCGACCCGCTGATTCACGCCTCCGCCTTGTATGGCTGGATCTCACGCGGCCGGCCCGCGACCGACACCCTGATCTTCCAGGTCCAACTCGGACCGACGACACGCACCGTCGTCCTGCGCCGCTGCGCGGACAGGTCAGCCTGAGCCGTCAGCGGCATCCACCGCGATCGTCTCAAGCCGGGCGCGGATCTCCTGCTCCGGCCAGGTGTCGAGTTCCTCGTACAGGGCCAGGGCGCGGCGGGCGGCCAGCGCCGCCTCGGCTCCCGCGCCGAGAGCCAGGTGAACCTCGGCGAGGTCCACCTGGATGTCGGCCTCCTGCACCCGCGCGCGTTCGGCGCGCATGAGTCCAAGCGCCTCCATCAGACTCGCAAGTGCCGCCTCGGGCCGCCCCTGGCGCAGATACACCTTCGCTCTAATCGTCTCCGTACGCGTCTCGTTGTACCGATCGGGCGGTTCGAGTTCCGCCAACGACGCCCGCGCCCGGTCCAGCGACCGGAACGCCGCGTCGATCCGGCCGGCGCCCAGCTGCGCCGCGCCCAGATGCCGCCACAGGATCCCCGCAGCGCGTGGATCACCGTTGAGCGACAACGCGCTGGTGAACAGCTCGATCGCCGCGTCGTACCGCGCCCGCCGGTGTTCTAGAAGCCCCAGCAGCTCCCGCGCCGTCGCCTGCCCCCGCAGATGCCCGGCCTCGACATCAGCCGCGTACGCGGCGGCGAACTGCTCGCCGGCGTCCTCCAGCCGGTTAATCTCCTGGTACGCGAGGCCGAGCTGGCAACGCATCCGCGCCTCCGCACGCCGATCCCCCAGCCGCGCCGTCGCTACCACCCCCTGTTCATGCGCCGTCACCCAATCGTGGTGGTATCCACGGCGAAAGAGCAGGCTCCACATGGCCTCGCAGAGTTTCCACGCGAGCTCGTCGAAGCCTCGTTCGACGGCGGCCAACACACTGGCGACGAGATTTTCCCGCTCGGTCTCCAGCCAAGCCCACGCGGCCTCGGTATCCGGCCCGTCCTGCCGCGCGCGCTGGTCGTCATAGTCGCCGTTGAGCCGCCACCGTCCGGGCATCAGGGCCAGGTCAGCGACGACGGCCCCGCGCAGGTACCACAGCAGCATCCGTTCCAAGGCCGCGGACAGGTCCTCGGGGTGTTCCTCCTCCTCAGCGCGGGTGACCGCGTGCAGTCGAACAAGGTCGTGGAAGCCGTAGCGTTCAGCGGCGACCTCCCGGACCAGACTTGCGCTGGTGAGCAGGTCCAGCGCATCAGCCGCTTCCTCGAGACCCAGCATCCCGGCAGCGGCAGCGGCGTCGGCCGTGAACGATCGGCCGGGATGTGCGCTCACCAGGCGGTACAGCCGCGCCACCGACGCGGGAAGATCTTCGTAGGAGGCGTCGAACACGGCCCGCACCGAAAGATCCCCCCTCGCCGTCAGTGACGCCAACCGCGTCCGTTCGTCCGCGAGCCGCTGCGCGACGCGCGCGACAGAACGGCTCGGCCGCACCGCCAACGACCCGCCGACGATGCGCAGCGCGAGCGGCAGTCCGTCGCACATGGCGGCCAACTGCCGGGCTGAACTGGTATCCCCCGCCATCCGCTCGTCGGGCACCAGCCGAGCCAGCAGCTCTATCGACGCGGCGGCGTCCAACGGCCCCACGTCGACGATCCGCGCGCCGGCCTGACCCGCCAGCCAGTCGAACCTCCACCGGCTGGTAATCACCACCGTGCTCGCCGCGGAGCCCGGCAGGAGATGCCGAAGCTGCGCAAAGCTGACAGGATTGTCAAGCAGGACCGCCACCCGCCGCCGTGCGGTGACCGACCGGAACATCGCCGCCAGAGCGGCAAGTTCGAGCGGGACCCGGCGCGGGCTGACGCCCAGCTCGACCAGGAAGCGAACCAGCACCGTCTCCAGCCGCTCGGTCGCCGCCAGGCGCGGTCCGCCGAGGTCGGCGTAGAGCTCGCCGTCCGGAAACTCAGGCCGCGCCCCGGTCAGCCACTCCACTGCCACGGCGGTCTTCCCCACACCGCCAGGCCCCGTCAACGCGAGAACCGGCGCCACGCCGTCCGGGAAGGAGCGCCACAGCCTGCTCAGCGCCTCAAGGATCACCCGCTGGTTCACGAAGACAGCCGACCGCGCCGGCAGCTCGCGCGGCGCGCCACTGGAGCTCTCGGCGTGGTGGACGTGAACGGTGACTCCCCCGTGAATGCTGCCGGCCTGGACACTCGGCCCCTCCACACGGCCCGACAGGACGTTGCCCACGGAAGCCGCACGAACGCCTTCACCGGGGCCGACCACAGGATCGGTCACCGCGCCTCCCGTAGAACGAGGTCACACATATCAGCCGGGGACAGCCACCGGAACCTCCGCCAGGATACTTCATCAGCGCTCTCCGCATCAGGTCACTCACGCGCCCGGACCCCAGCCGTCCAGCGAGACCGAGACGTATCGTCAACGACGTCGCACGTCGACAGCGCCCCTCGCGGCAGCGCACCATGCACGCACAGGCAGCCGCGTGGCGGGCTCGCACGAGAAAGCAACACTGAGAACCAGCGGGGAAGGGTGACAGGGACCCACGCGACACGCCCGTACTTCCCAGTCGGGCAAGACGCCCTCACCTGGTCGACGATGGGCACACACCGCGTCGTCCTGGTCGTCGCCCACACGGTCACCGCCGCGACCCGCCTCCTCGACGTCCTACCCGCCATCTCCGACGACCCCCGCATCCAGATCCTCTTCACCACCCCCGGCACATCCGCCTTCACGCATCCGCGAACACAAGGCGCTCCGTGCCGACGACCCGCCAGGAAACGAATAAGCAGAAGCAGTCAGCGACTACCGGCTCGGCCGCGGAGGTGATTCGCTCGCCAGGAACCAACGAGGCAAGGTGGCGGATTCGTGACCATCCGTTCCAGGCGGGATTCCTTACCTGTATGCTATTCACCGTCTTCGTTATGTCGATCGTCGCCTACGTTGTGGCAAAATATTAACATGCCACTCGAATCTGGTCGCGGCATCGTACAGTCACGCCGTAGCAGGCAGCCGTACGGGCACTGACAAGCCGAAATAGAGATCTGCATCGGAGCCGAGCCGCAGGTGAGCACCGCTCGCACACAGTCGTGCCGTCATGCCGCGCCARGCGCCTGCGCTCCACCCCCTCAACCGCCGAGGGTCAAGTCGCGGTACCCCGACGGGACAGAGTAGTAGCCAGCATAACCGCCGTAACCCGGGTATCCGGCATATCCGGGGTAGCCGGGGTAACCGGGATAGCCACGGTAGGGCTGACTGATCCGCTTGAGAAGCCGGTTGTCGATAATAGTGCCGAGATATTTCCCGTCTTTGCTGTAGGCGTCGTTGTCGCCCCAGGGGAACCAGCCGAGCCAGTGTCCGTGAGTGTCCCACAGCCAACGGTCATCCGCCGTCCGACGGTATGCGATCGCCTTGCCGTGGGAGTCGTAGAGGAAAATGATGATCTCCTTGGTCGTGGCGGGTTAGAAGTCGTCTCAGGCGACCTTTGCGAACCGGTGTGCCCTCACAACGTGGCCGATGYGGCGCCAAGGATTCGGGAGCAGCATCTGCTCAAAGAGCCCGGGGTCGACGCTGTAGTAGTCGTAGATACCTCCGCTGTGAAACTGAACACGGAGTGTTCGAGTCTGGGGGTCGTAGCCGGCTGCGAGGACGTTCGTTGAAACGACGGGGTGCATGGTCATGGATACTCCTGAGTCGGGTTCATAGAGACGGCCGAGCTGCTCCAGTAGCGTCGCGTCGGGACAACGCCAGCGGCGTCCGACCATTTCTCGTCGCGGTCGCTCTTGCGCTGCTGCGGGCTGCCGTTCATGGTTCGTCGGCGGCGAGGTTGTGCGTCAATTAGGTACGGTTGACAGTCGAAGTCGCTGTGACCCTTGAGCGCGCCGGCTATGATCACGTTCGGCATTCATCGCGATGCTCGTCACCTCCTACCTGAGACCGCCAGATCTTTGGCGTCCTTTCATTAGGTAGTCGAGGCTGGGCGAGGTCACGTTAGCGGCAGTTCTCGCACAGGCCGTTGACGAGGAGATGAGGTAGGTACCTCATGTAGCAACTCCCGGCACACAACTTCTCGGCGGCAGTATGTCGATCGCAACGGCACCTGCCGCACTTTGGGCAGTAGCCCTCCCCGCACGTGGAGCATGGCCAGCCCCGGATAGTATGAACCTGGCCGCAACAACGAACCTCAAGCTCCGGTCGCTGGTCGAACTCACGCGTCGAACTTGGATGGAACCTCTCCGCCTGCCAGAGGTCGTCGGCAGAGAAGACCGCGATGATGCTGGTCGAGTATCCGATGGCGTCCACGTAAAAGTCGTCGCGTTGGCCCCACATGTTCTCCCAGAAAGTTCGCAGGCGCAGCGTGCCGCCCGGTCGGACGTTGCGCAGAGGGTGCCCAGGGGGAATCGCCTGTCCGCGCCAGGGGTAGACGATCGGCCAGCCGCACTCATCGTCCGGGCGAACGCTCGCGTACCTGACCGTCCCCTCCGCTCGATCCAGCACCACAACAGCGCCAAGCCCGGGGAACCGATCCTTGAGCGCGATTGTGCATGCGTGCAGGCTCGCACTGGTGTCGCGATAGAGAGCCATGACGTGGGAGGCTTCGACCGGGGCGCCACCGAGAATGTCTGAAACACGCTTATCGGGCAGGAGGAGGACCCGCGCGATGCGGTCGCAGACGCTCTCCAGCATCTTCGCCGCGCCGTCATATTGGGCGAGCGTGTCGTAGACTACATCGGTCTTATCGACCAGCCAGTGGCCAAGCTCGTGTGCCAGCGTAAAATTCTCGCGCCGGTTACCAGTCCGCCGATAAAGGATCACCTCGTCTGCCAGAAAAGACATCCCATCACAGGCGCCGCCTTCAGCTCGGGAGTCGTTCAAATGATCGACTGCCCGAACTGTTAGATTCAGGTCATTGCGAAGAGTCCCCACGGGATCGAGAGCGAATCGCTGAGCGACGTCGCCGGCGAGCGCGGCGAAGGCAAGCGCCGCACAGTCCTCAATCGCTCTCGTCACTGCCTGGCTCCGATTCAAGCGCCACGATCAAAGCTTCGAGAGAATCCAGCATCTGAGTCTCATCGGGCTCAACACCGCGAAACACCAAAGCTGCGAGCCTGGAATTGAGCGCGGAGGCGCCTAGGTCGACGCTCGTCCTGCGCAGTCGTGCCCAGCGCTCGGCCAGTTCACGGAACCTTCGCGACGAGGTCACCGACGCAAGTGCTACGTGTGGCGGCGACGCGCCGCGATCGATTGTCAATTGTTCCGGTGTCACGCCGGTAATCTCGGCAATGGCCTGAATGAGAGCGGGCGGCGCGACAGGATTGTCTCGGGTTTGCCAGTTGAAGACATCGCGAGTTGCGACGTCCCACCCGCGTGCTGAGAGCGCCTGGGCGAGGCTGCTCACCTGAAGACCGGCTCCCCGCAACGCTCGCTTGAGCCCATTCCCGTCGAGCGATCGAGCGCTATCTGGTACGAGCCCAAGCATGGCAGCGACAGGATCACGCTCCACGGGAGGCGCGCCATGTGCTGCTTCCCACAATAGATCGGCGACGTTGAGCAGTTCAATAACCTCGGAGGCGTGCGCCGCATCGAAATCATAGCCGGGCGGTGACTCGCCGGCCACGCGCGCATCAAGCATTTGGGCGAATACATCCTCCCAGCCGTCCTCGGTCATGGCTCCACCCCCTCTGTTGCTAGTGCTTGCTTCAACTCTCCGAGTGCCTTTTTCGCCATCTGGCTCACTCGGGCAGGTGTCACGCCGAGTTCGGTAGCAATTTCGTCGCGCGGTCGCGCCTTGGCGACGTACTCCCATGCGACCTTCCGATGACGATGATCGAGTATCGCCAGTTTGTCCCATGCACGGGCAGCGGCTCGTTGACGGTCGACCGCATCGATGACGTCCGCCTCGATGCTTACCTCGACCAGGTCATTGTGGTCCGCGAGCCCCTCCGACGAGGCGTGCCGGACCGCCGCCGATCCGAGGATGTCCAGTGCGCGCATCTGGGCAGCTCGCACCATCATTGCTTCCCAGTTCTTCACATCAGTGGGTGGCGCCTTCATCAGAGATTGACGGCGGCCAGTGAAAAATCCCCGTAGGCGGCCATTTACCGCCCCACCGGTGGCCAG
>NZ_MRUJ01000143.1:0-34145 GCF_002099325.1 Frankia sp. KB5
TCCGCGCCCCGCACACCGAGGAGCCCACCAACTGGTCACGACGGTACAAGGCAAATCTTGAGAAGCTCGCCTCCGGCGATGTGAACAAGGTGGCTGAAGTCGTCCGTGACCTGTGGCGACGCGATCGCGAACGCGGTCTTTCCGCGGGCGAGAAGCGAATGTTGAGCAAGGCCCGGCAAATCCTCGTCAGCGAGCTTRCGCTCGCCGAGGGCACCAACGAGGACAAGGCGGAGGCCATGCTCGACGAGGTTCTCGCCGGATGATCGTAGGCTCGTTGGCGCAGGCGTAATTCGTCCGGCCGACAGGCGATCTATTCGGCACGGCATGATAATCCGGAAAGGCATTCTCTTTCCGGGAGACCGCCGTCCCGAGCGCGTTGCCGACTCAGGTTCCGRCTGAGTGGGCGTCGAGACGGTGGTGGGCGGTGTTGCGCCCACCGGCGGCTCGCGCCGAGCCGGCTGGATCGGCCAGGCCCTCGTGGCGGATGGCACACGGGAGGTCCTGTGGTGGGCGAAGGTCACCGGTTGCCGGTGGCGAGCCCCCGGGTGGCGGCGATCGTGCCGGCTGCCGGCCGGGGTGAGCGGCTGGGGGGAGGTACTCCCAAGGCGCTGCGAGCCCTCGGGGGCAGGCCCATGCTGGTGCGCACGGTGGAATCGTTGCGTCGCTCCAGGCTGGTGACGCAGATTGTCGTCGCGGCGCCACCGACGCTGGTCGATGCCGTGGCCCAGTTGCTTGGCGGGGACGTGTATGTGATCGCCGGAGGCGCCGAGCGGGTGGATTCGGTCCGCCGCGCCCTGCGAGCCGTGGACGACGACGTCTCCGTGGTACTGGTCCACGACGCCGCCCGGCCGCTGACGCCCCCCGAGCTGGTCGACGCGGTGGCGGCTGCGGTGCTCGACGGACATCCCGCGGTGATTCCCGTCGTGCCGCTGGCCGACACGGTCAAGGAGGTGGACGCCGACGGGCGGGTGGTGCGTACCCCGCCGCGGGACGGTTTGCGAGCCGTGCAGACCCCGCAGGGATTCCGCCGCGACGTGCTGAGCRCCGCGTATGCGCTCGAGGACATCGCTGTGACCGACGATGCGGGCCTGGTGGAGGCTCTGGGAGTGCCGGTGACGACCATTCCCGGCGCGCAGGAGGCATTCAAGGTGACTCGACCGGCGGATCTCGTGCTCGCCGAGGCGCTACTCGCCCGCTGCGACCCCGCGGACGACGCCCGGTCCGCGGAGGCCCGGTCCGCGGAGGCCCGGTCCGAGGAGCCTCAGTTCGCGGGTGCCCGGTCCGCGGACGCCCGGTCCGAGGAGCCTCAGTTCGCGGGTGCCCGGTCCACGGACGCCCGGAGTGGCGGATGACCGGCGGCCCGCGGTGGGACGAGCCCGTCGTGGACGCCGCGCCCATCAGCCGGCAGGCCCCCGCGTCCAGCTTGGTGAACACGGTGATCCTGCCCCGGGTCGGCGTCGGGGTCGATGTGCATCCGTTCGCCGCCGGCCGGCCGTGCTGGGTGGCCTGCCTGGAATGGCCGGGGGAGACCGGGCTCGCCGGACACTCCGACGGGGACGTCGCCGCACACGCGGCCTGTGACGCACTTCTCACCGCCTCGTGCCTCGGTGATCTGGGTCGGGTGTTCGGCACGGACCGACCGGAGTACGCGGGTGCGTCGGGCGCGGTCCTGCTGGCTGAGACGGCTCGGCTTCTCGGTGCCGCCGGTTGGGCGATCGGCAACGTCTCGGTCCAGGTCATCGGGAACCGGCCCAGGATGGCCGGGCGTCGCGAGGATGCGCAGAAGGCGATGTCCGTGGCCTTGGGCRCATCGGTGAGCCTGTCGGCCACCACCACCGACGGACTCGGCCTCACCGGGCGGGGCGAAGGCTTGGCCGCCATCGCGACCGCGCTCGTCATCCGCGCCTGACGGCGGGCCCGTCAGGCGGTGATATGCCGTTTTGTCATCGACTGACTGCGTGCCGGCGCGGAGATGAGAGGGTGGGCCGACCCTGGCCCCTCCCCGAGGAGTCTGATGGCTGACCGCCTTCCCGAGCCGGTGAGGGCCCTTGCCGACGCCCGGACCTACGTCGTTCTGGCGACGATCCAGCCCGACGGCTCGCCGCGGATGACCGTGCTGTGGGTGGACCGCGACGAGGACGAACTGCTGCTGTCCACGGTGCGGGGACGTGCGAAGGAACGCGACATCGCAAGGGATCCGCGGGTCGGACTGATGTTCCTCGACCAGGGCGATCCCTACGGTTACGTCGAGGTCCGCGGGACCGCGACCCTGACCGAGGAGGGCGGCCGGGAACTGATCGACCGGCTGTCGGTGAAGTACACCGGAGACGTGTACCGGTGGGATGATCCGGATGAGGTCAGGGTGGTCGTCCGGGTCGTGGCGGACCGGGTACTGACGGTCGGCTGACCCTCCCCTTGGGTCCCGTCGATCGAGCGGGGGCCGTACCCTTGACAGATGGGTCTCCACCTCTACGACACGCGCAGGCGGCGTGTGCGGCCATTCGAGCCGCTACGCCCCGGTCACGTGGGCGTCTACGTGTGTGGGCCCACCGTGCAGGCGGCCCCGCACGTGGGCCACATCCGCACGGCGCTGCCCTTCGACCTGCTGCGCCGGTGGCTGGTGCAGTCCGGCCGTTCGGTGACCTTCGTGCAGAACGTCACCGACATCGACGACAAAATCATCATCAACGCGGATCGGGACGGCACCTCGGTCTGGGAGCTCGCCACCCGGCAGACCCGCGCGTTCGACGACGCCTACCGCACTCTCGGGATCCTGCCCCCGACGATCCAGCCGCGCGCCACCGGTCACATCCCCGAGATGATCGCGCTGGTGTCGGCCCTCGTGGAGGGGGGCTACGCGTACGCCAGCGGCGGTTCGGTCTGGTTCCGGGTGGGTGCGTTCGCCGACTACGGAGCACTGTCCCACCAGCGACCCGACGCGATGCAACCGTCCGTGGAAGCCGAGCCCGGCAAGGCCGACCCCCGCGACTTCGCGTTGTGGAAGGCAGCCAGGCCCGGTGAACCGTTCTGGTCGTCCCCCTGGGGTGACGGCCGGCCGGGCTGGCATCTGGAATGCTCTGCGATGGCCGGAAAATACCTCGGCCCGGTCTTCGACATCCACGGCGGCGGACTCGACCTGGTTTTCCCGCACCACGAGAACGAACGGGCCCAGACGGTCTGCGCCGCCACGGCCCGCCCGGCGTCGAACGCGGCTTCGGCCGATTCGCCCGGCCCCGGTGGTGGCGAGCCCAGTAGCGGCGAGATGGCGCGCTACTGGATGCACGTCGGCCTGCTGACGACCGGCGGGACGAAGATGTCGAAGTCGTTGGGAAATTCCGTCCTGGTGGCCGACGCCCTCGACGCGGTCCGTCCGCAGGTTCTGCGTTATCACCTGCTTTCCGCGCACTACCGGTCCACGCTCGAGTACAGCGCCGAGGCACTGGCGGAATCCACCGCGGCCCACGACCGGGTGGAGACCTTTGTCCGCAACGCGTTGGACATCCTCGGCGGGCCCGGGGAGGCGGCGGCACTGGCGGCCGACGAGGTCGTCTCGTCGGTGGCAGGGGCGCAGCCGACGGTGGCCGGAGCCCGGCCGGTGCCGGTTCCCGGGCCGGGTGGTGAGTCGAGGCTCACTCCGCGGCGGGCCTGGTCCGATTTCACCATCGCCATGGACGATGATCTCGCCGTCGGGCGTGCGCTGGCGGCCCTGTTCGGCGCGGTGAGTCAGGGAAACCAGGTGCTGTCGAAGGCCCACAGCCGGGAGCTGGCCGGGTGGGTGGACGTGACCCGCCGGATGCTGAACATCTTCGGTCTCGACCCGCATGAGCAGTGGCCCACCGCAGGTGCCGAGTTCAGGCCGGCGCTGGACGGCGCGATGCAGGTCGTGCTGGATCTGAGGTCCGCGGCCCGGGCCCGACGGGACTACGCGGAAGCCGACGCCATCCGGTCGAGACTGGCAGCCGCCGGCCTGATCGTGGAGGACACTCCAGAGGGCCAGCGCTGGCATCTGGCCTGATCCGATCGGCGGGTCGCCTGCCGCCCCGGACAGCGGCAGGCGACCTGGTAGATCAGCGGGCGCGCAATGTGATGCGCGTCCAGGCGCCCAGGTAGACCCGGTCCCCGTCACGAAGCGGAACGGGCTGGCCGGGCTCGATGGGGTCCGGTTCGTCGTTCAGTCGGGTGCCGTTGGTGGAGCCCGGGTCGCGGACCGCGTAACCGCCGTCGGGCAGCAGTTCGAACAGGGCGTGGCTGCGGGAGATCCCTGGGTCCTCCGGCGCTCCGGACAGGTCGATGTCGGGATGGATGCCACGGGACTCGCTGCGCCGTCCCACGAGCATCTGAGAGCCGGCCAGGGCGAAGACCCGACGAGGGTAGAAGGTCGGGAACGGGACCCGGTGGTCGTCGCCGCTGTCGTAGTACTCGCGCTCCGCCTCGACGATGGCCTCCCAGACGGTGCTGCCCGCCGACGCGCGGTCCCGGTCCCATCCGGCACCACGCCCGGCGCCGGCCCGCGGGTCGTCGAGGACCGCGTCACGGGGGTCGACGTGGCCGCCGCGGGTGCCGCCGAGTTCCGGATCGCCCAGTCGCGGATCGCCCAGCCGCGGATCACTCAGCCGCGGATCACTCAGTCGCGGATCACTCAGCCGCGGGTCGGCGCCGGGCCGAGCGTGCCGCGGGTCGGTCGTGTGCCGCGGGTCGGTTGTGTGCCGCGGGTTGCCGCCCCGGCTCTGGGTGACCCGGTCGCCGGCTGGCGCGGGCGGGGCGGAGGCGTCCATGCCCAGCGGGTCCGCACCGTAGCCGTACTCGGCGTCGCGCCGGCTCCGGCGGTGCGTGTCCGACTCGCGATCAAGGTCGCCCCGCGGATCCGGATATCCACCCGGCGTCCGGCTGTCGCGGCCGGTGGGGTAGCCGCCGCGGTCGGCCCGGTCGTCATGGCCGCGGCTGTAGGGGTCGCGGTCGTAGGGATCGCGGGGATCGCGGGGATCGAGGTCGGGGTAGCCGCCCGGGACGCGCTCCTCGCGGCTGTCGCGGCCGGTGGGGTAGCCGCCGCGGTCGGCCCGGTCGTCATGGCCGCGGCTGTAGGGGTCGCGGTCGTAGGGATCGCGGGGATCATCGCGGGGATCGAGGTCGGGGTAGCCGCCCGGGACGCGCTCCTCGCGGCTGTCGCGGCCGACGGGGTAACCGCCACGGTTCTCCGGCGTGCCCCAGTCCCGGCCGTAGGGATCGCGCCCGTGGTCGATCCGGTCGTCGGGGGCCGGCCGCTCGTCACGCCCGCGTGGGTAGGGGGCACGATCATAGCCACCGGGCGGGCCGTAGGGGTCCTCCTGATAACCGCGGCCCCCCCGGGACTGGTCGGGGTAGCCGTCGCGGCCATACCCGCCATACGCGTCGCCGCCGCGCGGGTCGCCGCCGCGCGGCGGGTCCGTCACCCCGGGCAGGTCGGCTGGCGAACGGCGGATGCCCAACGGGTCGTAGCCATCTGGACCGTCCGCATCCGGGCCGRTCTGCTCGGCTGGCCCACGCCGGCGGTTCCCGTCAGCCGAGCGGCCGGGGGCATCTGCTCCGTAGGGAGCTCGCCCGCCGTCCTCCGGACGGTATTCGTACCTCTCCTGACCACTCATGATCCCAATTCCGCACCGATCGCAGTAGTCGGGTCGTGAGACAGGTGCCCCGTAGGGCATCGTGCCCTCACCTGATCACCGGTTCACCCGGAGGGTCCTCGTCGACCGTGTGTCAAGGACCATCTCATCGATCTCATCGATCTTCTTGACGTTCTTCTTCAACCGAACCGTACCTGTTGTGGCATTGTCGACGTGAACCACCTTCTGTAGGAGGCGGTAGGTGTCTCCGTTGYCGGAGGCGAGCGCCAGCTGAGCGCCGCGTCCGAGCAACAGTGTCGCAGTCGCCTCGTCGTCGGCCCGACGCGCCTCCAGACCCCGTAGCACCGCGGCCGCGAGTTCCGCCTGGTCGGTGTAGTGGGCGACCGGGTCGTTGATCCGGCTCCACTGGGTCTCATCGTCCGTCCAAACCGCTCGGACCAGCGCCTTTGACGTCACCCGGCCGTCGACGACGAGGCTGACCCGCGCCGCCAGCGCCTCGGTTCCCAGCGCGCGGGCGGGCACCTGGACATTCAAATGGTAGTCGCGCGACTCGATTCCCCACGCGCCGGTACGGTACCGGAAGGTACTCGTTCTGGTAGACCTCCGCGGCGAAGGCGCTCATCAGTCCTCCACCCGGGCGGCCACCACCGTGATGTTGTCGTGTCCCCCGGAGTTGATGGCGAAGTCGACGAGGTGGCGGGCGACGTCGATGGCCTCGCAGTGGGGTGGGAGCTGGTTGACGAGCGCGGCCATCACGTCTGGCCGGGACGCGTAGTTCCACAGCCCGTCGCTGCAAACCAGTACCGTGGCCGGCGCCTCGATCGGGAACATCTCGGTGTGCGGCGCGACGTCCTCGACGTCGCCGCCCAGCCAGCGGGTGAGGGTGTGCGCCCGCCGGTGCGTCTCGGCCTCGTTGGCCGGGATGAGCCCCGCGCGCGCGGCCTCGGCCGCCCAGGTGTCGTCGGCGGTCAGCCGCTCGCACCAGCGCGGACCGAGCAGGTAGACCCGGCTGTCRCCGACCCAGCCGACTGTGACCATGCCCGGCCCGTCCGGGGTCGGCGGGGTGACGATGGCCGCGGCGAACGTGCACGACGGCGCCATCCGCCCCTCGGCCGCRCTGAGTTGGGCGATGGTCGCCTGGGCCGCGTCGACGGCGGCGTGCAGCGCGGCCTCGGCGTCCTCCGGGGAGAACCCGCCGACAACCGCGCGGGGCGATGTTCGCGGCTTCTTGTAGTCGGCATACGACGGTTCGAGGATGTCGAGCATCTCCTCGGCCCGGCTGACGCCGCGCGACGGGCGGGTGCCGTGGTGGACGGGGCGCCCCGGGCCGTGGGCACGCACCGCATCCGCGAGGACGGCCATGGCCGCGGCCGCCGCGGCGGCCGAGGCCTGCCCGGAGCCCGGAGTGGTCGATACGCCGTCACACACCACCGCGATCAGCGTGCCGTACACGACGGCCAGGCCCATGGCGTCCTCGTTGGTGGTGTGCCGGACGCCGCGGTCGCACACGCCGGCGAGCTGGCCGAGGTCGACCTCGCTGTGGTCGGCGTCGCCGTGGCCGGGGTGCGGACCCTCCAGCCCGTGACCACAGACCTCGCAGTACCGGTCGTCGGCATACACCGGTGCCGCGCACACCGGGCAGCGACCCAGGTCGTCGTCGAGTTCGAACGGCCCRCTCCCGGTGATCTGGTAGGCGACCGTGGGGGCGTCGTCATGCGGGTTGAGGTCCACCGTCATGCCGCCGGGAGAAATCGGACGCGGCCGGAAACAGCCGGGAGAACGCATGCGGGCGGTGTGCGCAGAGCCATGTGCTGGGTGCCTCCTGCCCCTGACGATCGGGTCGTCGATGCTCGCCGTGGCCGTCTCGGGACACCGACGGCGCGCGCCCGATGATCGACCGAAGTGGTCGCACTCGTCGAGCTGGTCATCACACATTCATGGAGATGTATTCTCCCAGCTTCCCCCACGGCACGTCGAGGGTGTAAATCGCCGTGCCGGCGACCTGATCCGACGCGCCCGCCATCGTCGGCGGGCGACTCTAAAAGAGCGTAAAGGCCGGGGGTGGATRGTGGCAGGGCCCCCGCATCCCGGGGAACCCCGGGCCTGCCGATCGGCGTGGTCACGCGGCCGCCGCTCATGACCCGCACCTCCGCTCGCGTCGTCACGTCGTCTCCCCGGGTCCGCCTGGGCCGCCGGGCCGGGAGGTGGCGCTCAACGTTCTATGCCGGGCATTCTCCAGGAATGTCACCGCCGCGGCGGTGACACCGCCAGGTCGGGGAGCACACCCGCCGAACGCCCGCGACGGCGTGCCGCGCGGCCCGGCAGCCGTGACGAGCGCGGTACCGTAGGCCTCCACTCCGCCGAGCATGGTGAGACTGGCATCGAGATCGTCGATGTTGATCAGGTGGCTCCCCGCCTTCGCCATGGGGCACCAGCGGTCTTCGGCCCGCGACCACCCGGCGGCGGGTGGAAGAACGATGCGCACCTGACCCTCCTGACGCCGGTGAGGAGCGGCCGGACCACATCAGGTCGGGCCGTGGGCCTGCCGGCCCTCAGGATAGGGCGCCGGGTCCCCGGAAACGGCCATGTCGAGGTATGCCCATGGCAGAGCTCCTCCGCCGAGTTCCCGCCGAGCTCTCGCCGAGCGCGCCCCGACACGCCGGTGTCGTCCGCCGTATACCGTGGTCACATGGTCATTCCCCGGGCGTGTACTGGTCGGTGGTCCTGATGGCCGGCGCCGCTCGCCGGGACAGCGGGATCGCCCGCGGCGGTCAGGGCGGTCGGGCCGCCAAGGCCGGTTCCCACCGCAAGGGGGCCTCCACGGGCAGYGGCGGTCACGGCCGCAAGGCGCTGGAGGGCCGTGGGGCCACTCCGCCCGCGCAGCTGCGCCCCGGCCATCCCGCCCAGCGTCGTGCGGCGGCGGCTGCGGCGGCCCGTTCCGCCTCGGCCGGAGCCGAGCGGGGTCGAGCGGCCGCCGGCCGGCGCGGGGATGGTGGCCGCGCCGTCGCAGCTGCGGCCACCACCGGGCCGAGCGCCGTGGGGGGTTCCGCGGGGGCCGGGCGCCCACGGYGGACCGAGGGCGACGAGCTGGTGGTCGGGCGCAACGCGGTGGTCGAGGCGCTGCGGGCCGGGGTACCGTCGTCGACCCTTTTCATCGCCGGCGGGCTGGACTTCGACGAGCGGCTCGCCGACGCCCGCCGGCTCGCCGGGCGGGCCGGGATCGCCGTGGCCGACGTCGGCCGCACGGATCTCGACCGGATGTGTGGCACCGCTCCGCATCAGGGTCTCGCCCTCGTGGTACCGCCGTTCCGGTATGCCCATCCGGATGATCTCCTCGCCCGCGCGCGCTCGTCCCCTCCGGGTCTGCTGGTGGCGTTGGACGGGGTCACCGATCCTCGCAACCTCGGGGCCGTGGTGCGCTCGGCCGCCGCCTTCGGTGCCCACGGCGTCGTCGTTCCGGAGCGTAGGGCCGCCGGCGTGACCGCCGCGGCCTGGAAGACCTCGGCGGGGGCTGCCGCCCGGCTGCCGGTGGCGCGCGCCACCAACCTCGCCCGCACGCTCGTCTCCTACGCGGCGGGCGGCCAGTTCGTTGTCGGTCTGGCCGCGGACAGTGAAGTGAGCATCGACGAGCTCACGATGGCGACCGACCCCCTCGTCCTGGTGATCGGTTCCGAGGGACGCGGGTTGTCCAGGCTGGTCGAGCAGCGCTGCGACGTGAGGGTCCGGATCCCCATGGCGGGTGCGGTGGAGTCCCTCAACGCGGGGGTGGCCGCCGGGATCACGCTGGCCGAGATCGCCCGCCGCCGTCGGATCGGCTGAGCCGGCCGATCGGTGGGTCCGCCGGGTCTCCGCCGGGCGGGGCCGCGGAAGTTGAGCTGGCCGACGTCGCCGTGACCGGGAAACCGTGACCGGGAAACGTAGCGCGCAGCCCCGTGTCCCGGACGGGACACGGGGCTGCTGACCGCGCGCCGATCAGTACCGGCCGGGCGCGGACGGTGAAGGCTGGCGCGGGAAGTCGGGCAGCTCAGATCTTGTGACCCCAGCACGGCTTCGAGGCGTACCAGGGGCTCGTCCCCTGCTGGGCGTACAGGATGCGGGCGCGCTGCCACTGCTCGGCGACGCTGGCGTGCTGCGGCAGACCCTTGCCGCCGACCCCGTGCCAGGTGCTGGGCAGAAACTGGAACAACCCGCCGGCGCCGATGGAGTTGACCGCGCGGGGGTTCCCCCCGGACTCACAAGGGATCACCTTGGAGAGGAAGTGGTCGGCGTTCGTCGACGCGCTGGCCGGTTGGGACAGCGCGAGGCCACCGCCGATCGAGGCCGCGAGAGTGGTGGCGGCGATCAAGGCCCGGGAACCGAGCCTGATGCGGTTGAGACCACGAGCGAGCGAACGAGCGTTGGACATTGAGTTGCCCTTCCCCACGCCTGCGAGGTGAGCTGTCGGGTTCGGGCTGGGAATGYCCGGCCGCGCATCGCGGCTTCACCCCGAGGACGTCTTTTATCGGCGCCCGGAATTGGTTCCCCCGCTCCTGCCAAAGGTTTGATTCTCGTCGAGCGGGGGCAGGATTCGGCGTGCCGCCCGACGCATGCCATCAGGTGACGGCACGGCAACGAACATAGCTGAGAGTGACCCGGGAAAAACAAGAGTACGTGAGGATGCACACAGTGCACCCCACTTACTTGTCCCGATCTTTTTAATGGTGTTTCGCGCCCGCGTKCGCGCCCGATCCTAGAGGTTGTTCAGTGGGCTGAAAATCCCCAGTTCGTGGCTGGGTCGTCACGCTGACGGTAAACAATAMGCGATGCGTGGGGAATCTGTTCCGCCGCGTGGCGATCGAGCCTCCACTACCCGCTGCCGGCAGTCTCTAACCAGGTTCCGAAAAAATCTGTGTCGACGTTCCGGCGGACCCGCACCTATCGCCTGCTTTCCGGACTATACGGCACGAGGGAACCATGTCATATGTCGGATCTAACAGTCCGTGTCGGACACCCGGTCCCGGCGCTGCGCCGTCGGCACGTGGGCACGTCGGCATGCCGACGTGCCGACGTGCCGCCCGCGGGGCGGGTGCGTTCGGGTTGGTCAGCGGTTGTAGGACCAGGCCGAGCCGGTACCCCGGTACTGCTCCACCGGGATCGGTGTGGTTCCGGCCCGCATCCGATCCGTGTAGAGCTGACCGTGCAGGTGATCGATCTCGTGAGCGACGAGCCGCGCCAGCCCCTGCCGATAGACGGTGATGTGCCGGTTGCCATCGATATCGGTGTGTTCGACGTGCAGCTCCAGCGGCCGGGGGACGAGGCCACGGACGTCGAAGAAGCTCAGGCAGCCCTCGTACTGCTCGTCGGTCTCTCGGGAGGTCTCGATGACGCTGGGGTTGAGCAGCGTGAGCGTGTCGCCGCCCGCGGTACGCACGATCGCCGCGGCGCGGTTGATGCCGACCTGCGGCGCGGCGATGCCCAGGCCCTTGCCGAAGGTGTGCAGGGCGGACACCCGTTCGAGGGCGGAGGACAGTTCGGCGAYGACCCGGCGCGCGTCTTCGGCCTCGTTGGGCAGAGCGAACGGGCGGGCCGGCTGCCGCAGGATCGCCTCACCCTCCTGCACGATGCCGACGGCCGCCATCTGATCGCTGGGACGTGTTCCGGTCTCCGTGGCCGGATCACGTTCCGGCACGGTGGCCCGGAAGTTCCATTCCAGYCGGTAGCGGGCGTGCAGCGGCGGCTCGGTGGTCRACCAGGTGAAGATCCGCCGGTCGCCGGAGTCGGTGCGGGCGACTGCGGTCCGCAACGGGAAGGCATCGGCGGTCATCGACGTCTCCATGCCCCAGACCACGGGATCCAGCTCGGCCGGAAAGTCCAGCCGCACCGAGAGGAAACTCGTCGGTACCCGCACGGCACGCTGGAACCACGGCCCCCACTTCTCCCTGCTTACCTGGTAGCTGTAGTTGATCCACGCCGATTCGCCGGGATAGAGCGGAAATCGTCCTCGGCTGTTCTCGAAGAGCAGCCAGACCTCCTTGAGCGCGTCCCAGTCGGTCTTGACCTGCCAGGCCATCTGCTCGCCGCCACAGTGCGCGCTGAGCTGGAGGTCCTCCCAGCGCAGCGGATCGGATCGGTACAACCGCGCGGAGCGTTCCGGATCTCCCGGGAACCGGTCGACCGATATCCGCATCAGATACCGGGTTACCGGTTCGCTGCCGGCGTTGAGAAGACGTCTTCGCTGGTGGGCGACGTACATGCTGTCGTCGTAGCGGAGTTCGGCCCGGTCCTCCTCGACGACCAGGCCCCCCGGTCCGGGGGGGAGCCGGCCCGGGCTCTCGGCGACGACGGGGCCGGGGGCCGGGGCCGGGTCGACGGAGGGGGTCGCGACGTGGGCTACCGGCGTCGGGCCGGATCCGGCCGGAACCGTTGGCGGCCCGGGCGGCTCGCGCACGTCCCGTGCCGCCTCCCACGGCCGTGCGGCCAGGTGGAAATAACTGCCCGGGATGCGCAGCGCGTCGGTGATGCGTTCGATCAGGGAGAGCCGGGCGATGTGGTCCTCGCCCTGCATGATCCGGCTGACCCTGCTCTGGCTGAGCCCTTCCACCGGAGATGCGATGCGATTCTGGCTGGCACCGTCGTACTTCTTCATCAGCCGGAACACCGTGCGGAAGTCCCGCGTCGCGCAYGCCGCCCGGAAGTCCTCCCGGGCCAGCAGCCTGGGCGATRCCCGGTAAGGTCCAGATTCGTACGACATCGAAACGGCCTTCCATGTCGGTACGGTCGGTGAAGGCCGGAGTGAAATCGGGCGATCAGTCCTCCGTCAGTCGACACATCAGGATAACGACGCCATGTCAAACGGGCACAGATGTCCGGCTGAATGCTCGACTGTCGGGTATCCGACAGCGCGGGATCGGCGGTTTCCCCGATCTTTCCGGGTTTTTGTGGTAAGGCGGATGTCGTGTCTGACTCCTTGCGGACAGCGACGGCTGCTGGTGGCGTGCTGTCGCCGCCGGCCGGGGTGACAGGAGGCGCACCCGCCGCCTGGAAAGAGCTCGTTCCACCCAAGGAACTAGGTCTTCGTCCCGTGGCGATCCGGGCTGCCCTAGCGGCGCGATCCGGGCCTGATGCCCACCGATGCCGCCTCGCTCCTCGATGTCCGACGGCCCGTCGCGGCGGACAACTGTGGAGGGTTAGGCACGGTTTGGCGGCCGTAAACCGGTTCGCCTCCCAATATCTTCGCTTTCGGCCATCTATTCGCGATCTTCGGCGTTTCGCGCCGGGACATCCTCGGCCAAGGCCGTGYGGATGCGACCGCCGAGACGGCCGGGTAGTTCGGTCAACGGGGTCCAGCGGTAGTCAGGGAGCGACCCAACCACAACTGATCAACCAGATGTGGGGGGTCAAGTTTCCGAGACTCGTGGCCCATACGAGAAAGGCATGCCTGACTGACGTTTCCGGATCCCGGTCGCCTGCGTCAGTCTTGGTGGCAGGCCGGTCCCGCCCCGCGTCGAGCCGCGACCTCCGCCGGGCGGGGCCGGCGTGATGYCGAGCCGCGGCCGGGCGCGACGCCCAAGACCTCCGTCGGGGGGCTATGGACAGGTGGCCCTGCCCTGCCCAAGCAGGGCCACCCTCGGCCTCCGTTCAGCCCTCGCCGGTGAAGTGCAGAGTGACGCGATGCCGGTCCGACGGCCAGGCGGGCACCTGGAGAACGCTCCGGTGGGCTGTCTTTCCCCGCGGCGTCATCGCGACTTCGACCGAGCGCTCACCCGCCGGGATGAACACATCTACTCCGGTGATGAAGCCGATCCCGAAATACGCCGGAATCGGCATTGTGAGGTGGGTGACGCCGTCGGAATTCCGGTCRAACAGGTAGACGCCCAGGGCCAGTTTGGACCGGGGCGCGTCGGCGGCGTTCAGCACGTTCTTCCCGTCGATGCTGAGGACGTCGTCGGCGTTCCCCTGGTCCCCCCACCATTCGAGCGGGCGTTCGACGACCAGATCGGTGTGCCCGGGACCGGTCTCCATCCCGCCGCCGATCTCCTGGCCCGGCTGGCTCGTCAGCAGACGTACGAGGTGATCGTCGCGGCGGAACGGCTGGTAGTAGAAGTGGTGGTCGGGTTCCCCGCCGCGTACGATCACGAACTCGTAGGTGGAGGCGCCGTCACCTCGGAACGGACCCCAGGATCCGTCGCCGGAGAGGTGGAAATAACCTTTGAGGCTGTTCGCCCCCCGCCGACCCGTCCGTGGGTCGACCCGGTGAACCTCCAGCCTGGCGTCCCRCACACCGACATTCATCGGATAGCGCAGGGCCCGGCCGGAGATCTCGATCGGGCCCTGCTTCGGCACCACGTCGGTCGTGTGCGGAGTGGTTCCGGTGAGAAACCGGTACATCTCCCTGAAGGTGGCCGTCGAGGTCAGGAGCTGGGCGCGGTCCTGGTCGACGAACCGCACGTTGACGGCCCCCTCGACGCGCCGGGTCGGATCGTTCTCGCCCCAGACCGCCAGGGTGGGCACTCCGGCCGGGGGTCTACCCGCGAGCGAGCCTCCGACGGTGACGTAGTGCGCGACCCGGTTCGCCCGGTCGGATGAGCTGGTCAGGTACCGCTCGCTTAGCGCGGCGCCCTCGAGATGTGCCACCAGATCGAGCTTCTTCGCCCCGGTTGCCTTGAGGATACTAGCGATCTTCGCATCGAGGTCCGGAAGGACCTCCTCGACGGAGTTGGCCGAGGACGACGCATCGTAGTCGAAGGCCTCGACGTAGTCGACGGGATAGCCGTTTGCGGTGAATCGTTGCGCCGGTGTCTCGAAGAGGCTGCCCGACCCAAGGCTGCCGTGCACGAACAGGATCGGGAGGCGAGAGGCGTCCGGGGCGGCGACCGCGGCCTCCGCCAGCTCCCGCGCGAGCGCCGGGGAGCGTCCCGCGCCGGACTCCGTGCCACCAGCGCCGGAACAGGCGACCGCCAGTCCGGCGATGGCAAGCGCGCTCAGCAGGTGGAAGTAACGGCGGCGAGCCACTCGACGTCCCTTTCCCTCGGGATATCCGACGGCCACGCACCGGGCCACCGTCAGCATTTCTCCTGTCGGTTACACCTCGGTAGCGGCGCACCACTGGATCGGACGTTCTGCGCGTCCGACACGTCTCGTGCCAGAGCACAGTACATCGGGCCGGCGCATGTGACGGCCAGGCCCTCGTGAGCTTCGGTGCGGACGCGGCCGTTCCCCTGGTCAAAAACAAGGTGCGGGCCCGGCCGGTCGCCTGTCATCATCTCGGCATGGACAGCGTGGCCGGCGGGGTTCCGCATCAGGAGATACGGTCGCCTGGCATCGGTTCCCGTGGCGCCGGTCAAAACGGCACCGGCCTGGACGATGTCGGCACCGCCGTGGACAACCTCGTTTCCCGCCGGGTGGAGCGGCATGCCGCCCTGCGTTCCTATCTGCGTTTCGTCGCGACCTTCAAGGGGCCGGCTCTCCTGGTCGTCGGTGTCTTCGTCCTGTCCAACAGCCTGCTCGCCGTGATACYGGTCCTCATCGGCCTTCTCGTGCAGGCTCTCGCCAGCGCCCCGGTACAGACCCACGACGCGTACCTGTACGCCGGCGTCCTTCTCGCGTGCAACATCGGCCATGACCTGACCTGGCGTGGTGCCGAGGTGCTGTATCTCCGGCTACTCAACCACCGGGGCTACGAATACGAGAACATTCTCTTTGGAAATGTCATAAACGAGCGATATCCATACTTCGTCGGCAAGTTCACCGGAAAGATCAGCAGCTATGTGAGCACGCTCGGCCGCGAGTTCCGAGAGATCCTCGAGACGGCGTGCTTCACGTACGTTGAACAGCTGGTCAAGGTTCCGGCGATCCTAATGATCATGTTTTCGGTTAACCTTTACTCGGGCCTGACCTTCCTGGGTTCCGTCGCGATCATGCTTCTTGTTGGCAGGCACACCDTCCGTCGTTCGGCCCGCGCGGAGAAGCGGCTCGCGGACGAGGTCTCGGAGATGGACGGTTACGTGATCGACGTCATCTCGAACTTCGTGAGCGTGAAGTCGTTCCTCCAGGAGGAGRCCGAGTACGAGCGGGTCCGCCGGCGTCGTCGCCAGGTCATCGCCGCCGCGTATCGCTCGTCCTTCTGGAGCATTGTGTTCTGGACCTCGATGAGCCTCGTGGTCCGGTACCTCGTCTGGCCGGTGTCGATCGTCCTCAACCTGTATCTATTCCTCCACGGTGAGATGAGCCTGGCCCAGTTCACGACCTTTCTCTCCGCGCTGGTCCTCTTCTCCGACTTTATCTGGGGGACGGTGTGGGAGATTGCGCAGCTCAATCTCCGACTCGCCCGCATCGAGGAGGCCTRCCACTACCTCTTCGCCGGTCGGAACATCCTGTCAGCCGGTCCGGATAATTCGGCCAGTCCGGATAATTCAGCCGGTTCAGCTGGTTCAGGCCGTCCTGCGGTTCTTCCCGCGGTTTCCGGTCGGCTGCAGTTCCAGGGCCTGTCGTTCGCCTATCCCGAGAACGACCGGAACCTCGTGCTCGCGGGCATCGACCTGGCCATCGAGCGGGGCGAAAAGATCGGCATCGTGGGTCGCAGCGGAAGCGGCAAGACGACGTTCATCAAGCTGTTGCTAGGCTACTACCCGCTCCCACCGGGCATGGTCGCCGTGGACGGTGTTCCGGTGTCCAACCGCCAGCTCGCTCGGGGTATCTCCTACGTTCCGCAGGACACCACCCTCTTCCACCGGTCCATCCGGGACAACATCGTCTACGGGACCGCGGGCCCGGTGACCCAGGCGCAGGTGGAGGCGGCGGCGCTGCGGGCCCACGCGCACAGCTTCATCTCGCGGGCGCCCGACGGTTACGACACCGTCGTCGGGGAACGTGGCATCAAACTCTCGACCGGGCAACGGCAGCGGATCGCCATTGCCCGCGCCTTCCTGGACGACAAACCCATCCTCATTCTGGACGAGGCGACGAGCGCGCTGGACAGCGAGAGCGAGGTACTCGTCCAGAACGCACTCGAGAACCTGTGGCGAGACAAGACGGTGATCGCCGTCGCGCACCGGCTGTCGACCCTGCTGCACATGGACCGCATCGTCGTCCTCGACGACGGCCGCGTCGTGGAGCAGGGGTCCCATCGCGAGCTGCTCGAGCGGCGGGGGCGCTACCACCGGCTGTGGCAGCGGCAGAGCGGAGGAATGATCCCGGTCGAGTAGTCGCCGGATGATGGTGACCACCCGACCACGACGAGCGGGTATCCTCTCCTGCCCCCTACAGAACCGTTGACGGAGCCCGCGCAGGGCTGTTAGCTTGCCCAAACGAAACGAAAATCGTTTTCGTTTCGTTTGAGTCAACGGGGGCATCCGCTGTCCATCGATCAACCTACGTCGGTACGTGCCACGCCGACGCCATCCGTGGGTGCCGCGGACGCGGTACGGCTGCGGGCGGTGGCGGCGCTTCGACCCGCCCGCGGGATGCCCGCGGTCACTGCCTGCGCCRTGCTGCCGCGCACGGCGCGCGGCGCGCGCGGCAGATTCTTGATCACTCTGCTCGCCCTGGTGCTGGCGACACCGATCGTTGTTGGGGCAGCGATCGGCGTGGGTTCGGTATCGGTGCCTCCCGGTGAGGTGTGGTCCAGCGTCGTGGCTCATCTGACCGGCAACGGTGCTCAGTCCTCGATGATCAACGATCAGATTATCTGGCAGGTGCGGACGCCGCGGGTGTTGCTGGCGTTCGTGGTGGGTGCGGGCCTGGCCGTGGCCGGAGCCGTGCTGCAGGCGGTGGTGCGTAACCCCCTCGCCGATCCGTATGTGCTGGGCGTGTCCTCGGGTGCCTCCGTCGCCGCGGTCGCTGTCCTCACCCTGGGAGGGGTCTCGTCGTCGGGGCTTGCCGCGGCGGTGGGGGTGTCGGGGGCGGCGTTCATCGGTGCCGTTCTCACCCTGGCTCTCGTGATCGCGTTAGGGCGTAGGCGCGGTTACCTGGACCCGCAACGGCTGCTGCTCGCGGGGGTGGCGCTGACCTATCTGTTCCAGGCTGGCACCAGCTACCTGCAGTTGCGGGTCGGCTCGAACCAACTCGCCGCGGTGCTGTTCTGGCTGCTGGGAACGGTGTCGGGGGCCGAGTGGGACACACTGGGGCTGCCCGYGTGCATCGTCGTGGCCGCGACGCTGTGGCTGCTGGCGCAGGCCCGGTCGTTGAATGCCTTGCTGCTCGGTGATGAGGCCGCCGCCTCGCTGGGGATCCCGGTCAGCCGGCTGCGGACCCAGCTGCTGATCGTCACCGCCGCTCTGACAGCGTCCGTCATCTCCGTCGCCGGCGGTGTCGCGTTCGTCGGCCTCATTGCGCCGCACTGCGTGCGGATGCTTATCGGGTCGGACCACCGGCGGCTGCTCCCGGTAACGGCGCTGCTGGGCGGAACGTTCCTCGTGCTGGCCGATCTCCTCGGCCGGGTCGTGGCCCGGCCGTTGGAGCTGCCGTTGAGCATTATCACCGCGGTCGCCGGGGTGCCCTTCTTCCTCGTGCTGCTGCGCCGGTCGGGACGGGCGAGTGGTGCCTCGTGACGGGCCTTCGCCTGGAAGGTCTGGGTGTCGTCGCCGACGGGGTACAGATCGTGCGCGACCTGACGGTCGGCTGTCCCCCCGGCGCCTTCGTCGGCCTGGTCGGTCCGAACGGCAGCGGGAAGTCGACCGTGCTGAAGACGGTCTACCGGGTGGTGCGGCCGACGTCCGGTGCGGTGCTGCTCGACGGAACTGACCTGGTCAGGGACCTCACCCCGCGCCAGTCGGCGCGGCGGGTCGCGGCCCTGGCGCAGGAAAGCCCCGATGGCTTTGACTTCACCGTCCTTGAGGTGGTCGCGACCGGGCGGACCCCCCACCAGAGCGCGTGGAGCCCGACCTCGACCGGGGATCATGAGATCATCTCGGCCGCGCTCGACACCGTGGGCATGGCCGCGCACGCCGGGCGGGCGTTCGCGTCGCTGTCCGGCGGCGAGAAGCAGCGGGTCCTGCTGGCGCGCGCCCTCGTGCAGGCACCGTCGGTGCTGATCCTGGACGAGCCGACCAACCATCTGGATATCAGCACCCAGCTGAGCCTGCTGGAGTTGGTGCGCTCACTCGGGATCACCGTGCTCGCCGCGTTACATGACCTCAACCTCGCGACGGCCTTCTGTGACCGGCTCTATGTCCTGCACGACGGCGCGGTGATCTGTTCGGGCAAACCGGAGGACGTCCTGACCGCCGACCTCATCGGCCGCGTGTTCGGGGTGCGCGCCGACCGGAGCGTCCACCCGGTGACCGGCCGCCTCCAGCTCGCTTTCTCCAGTCTTCCCTTCCCCAGCCTGCCTTCTTCCAGCCTGCCCGGAACAGACGAGCCGGCCCCGGTGGTAGCTGGCGCGGAAATCCCGATAAAGCAATGACCCGATGAAGCAATGGAAGGAGACAGAACCCGATGAAGAAACTCGGCGCCGGCGTCGCGGTCGCTGCCCTGCTCGTTGTTACCGCCGGTCTCACCGGCTGCGGGTCCGGTTCGACCACCGGCGCGGGCAGTGCGAGCGCGGCCGATGCCCGGTCGGCCCCGGCCGGTACCCGCTATCCCGTTGAGGTGGCGAACTGCGGCCGGACCCTGCACTTCGACRAGGCCCCGGCGCGGGTCGTCTCCGGGTGGACCACCAGTACCGAGCTCCTCATCGAACTGGGCCTGACGGACCGGATTGTTGGCCAGTACAACACCAGCAGCGGCACACCGGCGGCGAAGTACGCCAGTGTGGAGGCGAAGCTACCCGCCCTCGGTACCGGCGCACCGACCCGGGAGGCRCTGCTCGCCGCCCGGCCCGACCTGATCTGGGCGGATGGCAGCTATCTGTTTGACGGCCGGCAGCTCCCCACGATCGCCGAGCTGGCCGCCCAGGGCACCCAGGTGATGATTCTCAGCGGGTTCTGCACCGACGACGCCACCAAGGCGACGGTCCGTGACGTCGATACCGACCTGACCGCGCTCGGCATGATCTTCGGCATTCCGGGCCGGGCCAGGCAGGTCCAGGCCGACATCAACGAACGGCTCCGCCAGGTCGCKACGAAGATCCAGGGCAGGGACCCCGTCCCGGTCGCGGTGGTCGCCACCTACCAGGGAACCGTCTACACCTACGACGGCGTCTACACCGACATCGCGCGGCTCGCCGGGGCGCGGAACATCTACGCGGGCACCCTGCCCAAGGGCAAATACTTCAGTGAGCTGTCGGTGGAGGACCTCATCAGCAAGAATCCCGGCACCCTCGTCTATCTGCTCAGCGGCAGCGAAACCGAGGCCGAGGCCCGCAAGTTCCTCACCTCCCGGCTCCCGACCGTGGCGGCAGTCCGCAACAACCGTGTGTTCTTCCTCCCRCAGTCGGACTCGGCCAACCTCGCCGGCGTGGAAGGCGTGACAAAGCTGGCCGCCGCGCTRCACGCCTGAGCCGCAGACCCAAAAATGTGGAATGTGGGACGACCTGAGATGAGTAACAACCTGAGATGAGTACGGTACCCGCCTTCCGGCTTTTCCTGGCGAGCCGGGCTGTCTCCTGGGCGGGTTCGGCGATGACGCTCGTCGCGCTCCCGGTGCTGCTTTTCCAGCGCACCGGGAGCGGCACGCTCGCGGGCGTGCTGGYCGGTCTCGAAGCGGTGCCCTACCTCGTGCTCGGACTGCCCGCTGGTGCCCTGGTCGACCGCTGGGATCACCGGCGCACGATGGTGGTCACCAGTTGCCTCAGCGGCCTGACGATGGCCAGCATCCCCGTGGCCAACTGGGCGGGTGTCCTCACCACACCCCATCTGCTGATCTCCGCGGTGCTTGTCGCATCGGTCTTCGTGTTCTTCGATGCGGCCAGCTTCGGCGCAGTCCCGGCGATCGTGGGACGGGACGCGGTGGCCGCGGCGACCGGGGCGATGGTGTCGGTGAGCACCGTTGTCAACCTGGTCGGGCCGGCCGTCGGCGGGGTGGCCGCGGCCACGGTGGGCGCAGCCAGTGTGCTCGCCCTCGATGCGCTCAGCTACCTGGTCGGTGCCATCCTGCTCTCCCGGGCGCGCTGGGCCGTGCCGGCCGCAGCCGACCGGAGCAGGGCCGACCGGAGCGGGCCGGCTGGCAGCCGGGTGAGCCGGACCCGTCGCGACATCGCCGAGGGCCTGGGTTACATCCGGGGGCATCGCCTCATCCGGACTCTGACCCTGCTCGGGGCCGGCAGCAGCCTGTCCGGGGGCGCGGTCACCGGCCTGGTCGTCGTCGTCGCGGTACGGCAGTTCGGCCTTCCCGACGACGACCCGCGGATCGGTCTCCTCTACGTCGCCGCCGCGCTCGGAACGCTGATCGTCAGCCAGCTGCTCAGCCGCGTGCACCGACACGTCCCCACCGGAACGATCACACTCGGTGCGCTCGGAGCCAGCACGCTCGCCCTGATCGGCTGGTCTCTGAACACGGCGTGGCTGCCAGGGATGGGCATCCTGCTGCTCTGGCAGGCCAGCACCTCCCTGGTCATCCTAAACGGCATCGTCGTCCGGCAAGCCGTCACCCCCCTACGCCTGCAGGCCCGGGTCAACACCACCGCGAGGATGATCGCCTGGGGCGGAACGCCGCTGGGTGCCGTGCTCGCCGGCATCCTCGCCGATGCCTGGGGCACCCGGGCCGCTCTGCTGACCGCCTCGGCCGGCGTCGGCCTGGCGCTGGTAGCGGGCCTGATGGCAGGCCTCGGCCACACCGGCAGGCTTCAGGACCTGATCAGGGCCGACGAGGCACCGGCCAACCCGCCGCAGGCCGGGCCCGGTGGGCCGGACGCCGCGGTCCGGGCGGTGACAGCCGCCGAATGAGCCCCCGAACGAGCCGCCCGGCGGATGTGTGGATATCAGCCCATCCCCACGTCGCTCGTGCTAGCGTTCCTTTTGAAAACGAAAACCGTTTTATTGCGAAGGAGGTGAAGCATGGCGGAGATCTCGTTCGAGGAGCTGGCCGAGGCGCCGGTCCTCGCTGCCCCGCAGGACCCGACCACGCACGCGCTCGTCCAGAGYCCGTTCGCGTGGGACGACGAGGAGTAGTGCCGCCGGTTCACTGAAGGCGCCGAGCGCACCTTGGTGAGCCAGTGCAAGCCGTGACCGTCGGTGCCGTCAGTTTCTCGGACGTCCTCGACGGTCACGGTCTCTACCGGGTTCATCCCGGCCCGCGYGCGACCCGTGCCGGYCATGACCCCTGCCGGCCGCAACCAGCCCATCACGACCAGCCCATCACGACCAGCCCATCACGACCAGCCCATCACGACCGCGACACACCCGATGAGGAAAGCCGACGTGTTCTCTCCTGGCCACCATCTCTACCGGGCCGCCGACGGGAGTTGGCGTTACAGCGCCCCCGGGGACGTCTTCGTCCGAATTGGCGGCGAGGACCGCCTGCTCGCCCTCGTGCGGAACGTCGCGGCCGGGGCCACCCAGCTGCCCCTGCCCGATGCGGACCGACCCGCCGTCGAGCGCATGACCGCCGCGCTCACCGATCGCGGCGTGTTCGTCGGCCCGGGGCGTGCGGGGACCGTTCCGGCTGGCTGGAAGGTGCACCTCGACGGCGACAGTCCGGTCGTCGGGAAGCTCACCGAACTCCTGGGCGACATCATCGATGACGTCGAGTGCACCGTGGGCCCGGCGGACGAGGCCGCGGTAGCCGGCTCGGACGCCGTCGTCAGCTGCGCCCGGTGGCTGCCGGACTCGCACTGGTGCCGGCTCGATCAGTGGTGCGCGGCGCACCACACGCCATGGCACGGCTGCTACGCCGAGGGCGACACGTTCGTCGTGGGACCCCTGTCGATGCCGGGCCGTACGGCGTGCTACCGGGACACCAGAGGACGTCGGCTCGCCGCGGCCGCTCTCCCCGACGAGCTGATCGCCCACTGGGCTTACCTCGATTCCGACGCGGTCAAGCCGCCGGCACCGTTCACCCCGGCAGCCACCGCGGTGCTGGCGGGGCTGCTCGCCGCCGACCTGCGGGCGCTGGCGGCGGGAAGCACCGTGCCCAGCGAGGGGCACCAGCTCGTCGTCGATCCGACCACGGCGTCGATCAGCCGGCATCCGGTGCTTCCTCTTCCCAACCTCGCGGTCAACCCGGTCTAGGYGCCGGGGCATGCACGCCATCGACGCGAACCAGGCCGTACCGGCGGCGGACGGCGTCCTGCTGGCGACCGACGTCTACCGTCCCGACCGGCTACCCGCCCCGGCGGTGGTCACTCGCACCCCGTACGGTCGCGGTTCGCTGCTGGCAAACGGCGTCGGGTGGGCGCGGAACGGACTGGCCTACGTTGCCCAGGACGTGCGGGGGCGCTATGGGTCGGGCGGAACCTGGACCCCGTATCAAGGGGAGCGCGCCGATGGCCGGGCGTTGGTCGAATGGGTCCACCGCCAGCCCTGGTGCGATGGGAACGTGATCCTCGCCGGAGCCTCCTACGGCTCGTTCACCGCGTGGGCAGCCGCCGTCACCGTTCCCGAGCTCGTGCGCGCAGTGATCAGCGAGGTACCCGCCGCGGGTCTGCGGCCCGCCAACGTGGACCCGTCGGGGATCCTGCGGCTGGCCGAGTACGCCGGCTGGTGGGCCGAGCACGCCGAGAGCCRCACCAGCAGGAACGGGCTGTCCGCGCAGATGCTGGGCTGTGAGCCGGACCTGCTGCGGCACCTGCCGGTAGCTGACCTCGGCCGGCACCTCTGGGCACGGGTGCCACGCTGGTGGAGCGCCATAGCCCCGGCTCTGTCAGCCCCGGCTCTGTCAGCCCCGGCTCTGTCAGCCCCGGCTCTGTCAGCCCCGGCTCCGTTGACGACCGGCGACAGCCCGGCACCGCATGACCGTACTGGCGACGACCTCGGGGAGGGCATCAGCACGCAGGAACTGGCCCGCTGCTCGCTGCCGTCCCTGCACATCGGCGGCTGGTACGATCTCTTCCTGCCACAGACGCTGTGGCAGTGGGAAACCGCGGGCCGCGACCGCGCTCCGAACAGGCCCGCCCGGGGCCTGGTGATCGGGCCGTGGGGGCACGAGCTGTCGACCCCCGCTTCCAGCTCGGCGGGTGGGCGGGAGCACGGGCCCGCCTCGCAACTGCCGCTGGGACGCCTCCAGGTCGCGTGGATCTTTGACGTGCTGGCCGGCCGGGATGCGTCGATCACCAAGGTGTTCCTCGTCGAGGGCGGACGCTGGCTGGATCGGTGGCCGGCGTCCACCGCCACCCTGGGCCTGCAGGCCAGCGCTGACGGGTCACTCCTGCCGAACCCGCCCGAGCGGCCCGCCGAGCACCGGTTCACCTACGACCCGCTCGACCCCTTCCCCAGCCTCCCGCGGGACTGYGACCGTGCCCCCCTGGACGCCCGCGCCGACGCCGTGGCATTCCGGACCCCGCCACTGACGACGCCGACTGCCATCGTCGGCGCACCCACCGTCACGATGGCCGCAGACACCACGGGCCCCGGCACCGACTGGATAGTCCGGCTGGTGGAGCGGCTCGGTGACGGCCGGGCCTTGGAGGTCACCAGCGGCGCCGCTGCCGTYGGGCCCGGCGCGGCCACGGTGTCGATCCCGCTCGGCGCCAYGGCCCTGCTGCTCCACCCCGGCAGCCGGCTGGAGCTGCAGGTCACCAGCAGCGACTTCCCGCGGCTGGCCCGCACCCCCAACACAGGCCAGGACCGGTACACCACCAGCGCCACCCGGATCGCCACCCAGACCATCCACACCGGTCCAACCCGCGGCTGCCGGGTCGACCTGCCCGTGCTGGAGCACCCGTGAGATCAACCACCCCCGCGCCGGCCGAACGGCGTCTCGTCGACCGCCGACTCGGCGTCCTCACCCAGATCGTTCCCTACCAGCCGAGCCCCGCCATGCCGCGTTGCTGGGTCGGCTGGAGCGCCCGTGCCGCCGACACCCGTGCGTTCGCCACCTGGTCGGCCGAGCGGTTTGGCTTCGGTGCCGCCCTGGGCGATCACGACCGGGCGCGCCGTGCCGCGGTCGGGGAGGCCGTGGAACGGTACTGCGGCAACGCCGTTCCCGACGCCCTGGAGATCGCCTGCTACGACGATCTCGCCAGGGCCGGGCGGCCGGCTCTCGACCCGGCGACCCTGGCGCTCTATTCCGACCGGCAGTACCGCGCCCGCGGGTTCCCCTTCCGGCCCTTCACCCGCCAGACACCGGTGGCCTGGGTGCCCGGCCGCGACCTGTACGCCGGGGGTCCGGTGCTGGTGCCCGCGTCGATGGCCTACCTGAACTACTTCCGCGGCGCGCACGCCGACGAGGTGGCCACCCACGCCATGCTGTACGCCGGCATCGCCACTGGCGAGAACCGTGAGCACGCCGAGCGTTTTGCGTTGGAAGAGCTCTTCGAACGCGACGCGAACACCATCTGGTGGGCCAGCGGCGCCGCCGGCTGGGCCGTCGCCGATGCGGCTGAGCTCCTCGACCGGCACGACATCGCCCACGGAGAGGGCACCGGTCGCACCATCCGGTTGTTCCAGGTGCCAAGCCAGTTCCCGGTTCCGGTGCTCGCCGCCTTCCTTGAAGAACCGGGACGGGGGCTGATCGCGTACGGCACGGCATGCCGGGCGGACCCGCGGGAAGCGGCGACGAAGGCGCTCGTCGAAGCCTTCGCCATGCTGGAACTGACCGCCGAGCTCGCGGACGGTGACAGCGCGCACTGGCGAGCCGTCGCCCGCGGCGAGATACCCCCGCACACGTACCTGCCCTACCGCGCCGACCGGCGGTACGCGGATGACATCCGGCCGGATTTCCGCGACCTCGTCGACCTGCCCGCGGTCGCCCAGCTCTATCTGGATCCACGAATGCAGGGCCGGCCCCTCGACCGGCTCCGCGACGACACCCGCACCACCCGGCTCGCCGACATCCCCCGGGCCGACGGGGACGCCAACGGGGGCACAGCCCATCGACGCTACCTCGACATGCTCGCGACGCAGGGCCTGTCCGCCGTGTCAGTGGACGTCACCACCCCGGACGTGCGGGCGGCCGGCCTCACCGTCGTGCGGGTCATCGTCCCCGGGCTCTACGGCAACCCGCCCGCGGCCTTCCCGTTCCTCGGCGGCGAGCGGCTCTACGACGTACCCGCCCAGCTGGGCCTGGCTGCCGGAAAGATCACCGAAGACGCCCTTTATCCGTACCCGATCCCGCACGTCTRAGGAGCACCCATGGACCTCGCCGCGATCCTCGCCCCCCGAACCGGGATCATCCGCCGGATCGAACGCAACGCCATTCCCGCCACCCTGCCGCCCGAATTCACCATGTACACCGCCGTTCTCTCCGACACCACCAGGTTCTCCGCCTGGGCCAGTGACTTCGCCGGAGCCGGCTACGCCCTGCTCGACGACGACGCCGCCCTCGGGCCCGCCGTCGGCGAGGCCGTCGAACGCTACTGCGGGAACCTCGTCCCCGCCGGACTGCGCCGCGCCACCCACAAAGAGCTCACGGCGGACCGCGCCACCGTGCTTGACCCGCGCTCGGTAGTGCTGTACTCACCCGCCCAGTACGCCGGGCCCTACTTCCCGTTCACCGAGTACCGCGAGGATCTCGAGCTGGAATGGACGTCCGGCACCGACCTGCTTGCTGGCACCCCCGTCTGGGTACCCGCGCAGCTCGTCTGGGTGTCCTACGCCCACCAGGCCCAGGCCCGCGGGTTCCCCTACCTCAGCCCGGTCCTCAGCGCCGGCCTGGCCGCCGGTATGGACCAGCGCTCGGCGCAATGGTCGGCGATCTGCCAGATGATCGAACGTGACACGCTGACCATGGCCTGGCACGGCCGCCGGCCGCTGCGGGCCATCACCCCGCCCCCCTGGATCGCGCAGCTTGCCATGGGCGCGTACGGAAGCATGACGACCCGGTTCGTCGAATTCCCGAACGAGTTCGGCCTCGTCGTCGTCGGCGCCCTGGTGCACGACACGGCGACCGGCTACCTGACCATGGGAGCAGCGTGCCGGACCACCACCACGCCGGCGCTGCGCAAGGCCCTTGCCGAAGCCTTCCAGCTGCAGATGTTCGTCGCCGACCTCGACGACCCCGACGGCCCCTACATGCGCGCCGCACGCAACCCGCACAGCCCCCTCAAGCCGTGGCGAGCTGACCGACGGTACCTCGACGACTGCCGAGACGACCTGGCGGACGTCGTCGAGTACTGCACCCACCTCCAGCTCTTCCTCGACTCTCGCCTGCAGGACCGGCTGGAGGCCGAACTCGCCGAGGCCCTCACCGGCACGATCGGCTGGGAGACCCTCGACCGGGACGCCCGGCACGCCGGAGTCGACGACCCGACGGTGCTCGCGCGCACGCTCGCCGACGCCGGCCACCCGGTGACATCGGTCGACGTCACCACCGAAGACGTGCGCCCCACCGGCATGCGGGTCGTGCACACCTTGGCCCCCGGCCTGTACTCGAACACCTCTGTCGGCCTTCCGTTCCTCGGCGGCGCCCGGCTGGCCAGGCAACTCGCCGCGGCGGGCACCACCCGGCGCGACCTCCCGCTGCCRCATTAGCGCATTAGCGACGTAACCGAAGGGACGAGTGTGGCCGAGGACGTCACCGCGCTGGAGCGTATCCGGCGGGTCCAACAGGTCCTCAATGGTCCGCCGACCCGGCAGGTGATGCTCGACGGACTGCGCGCCRCCACCTGCCGGATTCCGCTGCCGGCACCGCGCGCGGACCTGCCGGTCGAGTTCGGCCAGGTGCTCGCGGCACGCAGGTCCTGGTACCGGTTCGATGCCGAGGCGCCGACCGCCGAGAATGTCTCCTCGCTCCTACGCTGGGCGGTGGGTCCGCAGCGGGATGTCCGACTGCCCGACGGCAGTCAGCACCGGATGTGGATGGCGCCGTCGGCAGGTGGCCTGCATTCACTGTCCATCTATCTCGTCATTGCGCGCGGTGCGCAGCTGCCCGGCGGCGTGTTCCGGTACGACGCCGAGGACCACTGCCTGCAGACGTTGYGGTCCGGCGAGCCGACGGCGGCGTTGCGTTCGGTGCTGGTCCAACCCGAGTTCGCCGAACGGGCGCCCATGGCGGTCGTCGTAGTCGCCCGGCTCGACACGACTCTCGTGAAGTACCCGGCACGCCATTACCGCACCCTGCACCTCGACGCGGGAATCGCCGTGCAGAACCTCTACCTGGTCGCGGCCGCACTCGGGCTGGCCGGATGCGCCGTGACGGCCTTCGACGACCAGGCCCTCGCCGAGTTGCTGCGTCTGCCCGACACGATGTTCCCGACCGTCGTGTTCCCCGTCGGCCGCCAGCCGGTCCGACCGCCAACCAGGCATGCGAGCTGACTACATTTCACTATCGCCGGCCGCGCCGGCCGCGCCGGCCGCCGCGGCCGGACGTGGGCGGACGTGGGCGGACGAGGTGCCCAGGCCCGTGGGGCCGCCGAAGGGCCGTACTCCCGCCGCTGGGTGGTACCGCAGTTCGGACTCCTCGTACCGATGCGTGCCCTCATGCCAGCGGAGGATCCCGGCCAGCCAGTTCTGGAGTTCCCGCGCGTAGCCCAGCAGCGCCTGCCGCGCCGACGCGTCCAGGGCGRAGCTGTCGAACAGCGCCGGAAGCTCGTGCGCCACGATGTGYTCGAACTGGCGTATCCGGGAGGTCATCAGATCGTTGACCACCGCGAGGGCACGCTCCCGGTCGCAGTCGAGGAAGTTCTCGACGACGAGGACACAGTTGTGGATCTCACCCTCGAACTGGATCTCCTTCTGATAGGAGAAGACGTCGTTGAGGAGACAGGCGTAGTCCGCGGCCGCGTTCTCCAAGGCCTGGATCGGCCGGGTGCGGTAGATCTCGGGTGGCACGGTCTGTTCCTGGGCCAGCCGGGCCAGCCGGGCCAGGCTCATCGTCAGATCCGAACCGAAGGTCGCCCGGCGCATCTCAATGTAGTCGATCGGGTCGGGAATGCGATTCTGGGCCTGGTTTGCCAGCTCCCACAGCCAGCTGTCGATCATAACCTCGACGGTGCCGCGGAACGTCTCGCGCGCGCCTGGCGCCATGGTCTCGGTGGTGCGCGTCCACAGGTCGGCCAGACCGCGTTCCAACGCGTTGGCCGGCACCGCGGTGACGGGGGAGTCCAGCGGCATGAACTCCGACAGCCGGGCGTTGCACACCTTGGCCCCGAGGATGTCCCGGGTGCGGCCGAAGATTACCGGGTAGTAGTCGTCGGCGTAGGTCCCCCAGGTGAGCCAGTCCGTCGTCAGATTCAGTTCCGGCAGGGTCGCGTCCGGATGGATTCCGGCCGAGCACAGCGCGAAGTCGAACGCCCGCAGTTTGTGTTCGTCCCAGATGCCCGGAATCGGGTCCAGCATCCCTACCGCCCGGGCCCAGATGATGTTTTCCCGGCGGGAGGCGTCCAGATGTGGGCTCTGCCCGGTCGAGAAGGGCATGCAGAAGTCGGGATGGCGCAGCGGCCCGACGATCTGGTGCGGGATGTGCGTGAAGGAGCGGATCCGGCGCGGTGTGGTGGTGACGAGGGACGGCACAATCCGGGCCGCCGAGGTACCGAGACCGGTGAGTCCGAGGAGTCCGCTGAGCTCGCCGCTCTCAGGCGCCACGGCCCGGTTCATGTACCGGCTCGAGCGCAGGTGCCATTCGTGGCCCCCTGACTGCCAGTCCTGCAGACCCTTCACGTACGCCAGGACCTCCAGCCGGCTCCCCGGGTCGACACCGTGCTCCTCGAGGACCGCCGGCAGTTCGGTGACCGCGGTGTGCTCGAACTGGTGCAGCCGCGAGGTGAGCAGGTCGTTGACCGTGTCGGCGGCCTCCTGGGTTCCACAGCCGAGGAAACGTTCGATGACGAGCACGCCGTTGCTGAGCTCGCCCTCCTCTTCGACCTCGCGCTGGTAGGAGAACAGGTCGTTGCGCAGATGCACGGCGTCGGCGAAGGTGTCCCGCAGTACCTGCAGCGGCCGGGTCGCCGCGACCTGGGCCGGCACCTCGGCGTCGGCGGCGTGCTCGACGAGGTTCGCCGACCAGGGCGCGCCGCCGACCTTGCGCCGCATCTCGACGTATTCGATCGGGTTGGCGAGCCTGCCGGCGTTGATGTTGGCTAGTTCCCACAGGGACTCGTCCAGCAGGTTCTTGGTGCTGACCGCGAACCGCCGCCGCCAGTCGGCGGAACGCTCCGGGACGGTCCGGGTCCACAGGTCGGCGAGTCCGCGTTCCACCGGGTTGGTCGGCGTCTCGGTGATCTCACCGTCGACGGGCATGAAGGCGGGCAGGCGGTCGAGGTAGGCCCGGGCGCCGGCCATGTCGTGGGACCGCTTGTACAGCTCCAGGAAGTGGTCGTCGAAGTAGAAAACCCAGACATACCAGTCGGTGWCCAGATCGAGTTTTCGGCTGACGGAGTCCGGATGGGTGTATRCACAGAGCAGGGCGTAGTCGTGTGCGTCGAAGTCGGCCTCGGTCCAGATCGCGGTTCCGTGCTGCGGAGAGTCGATCATCTCCATCTTGTCGGCCCAAGCCCTGCTGTGCACGCGGGCCTGTTCCAGGTTCGGATTGAGCCGTGCCGGATAGGGCACGTAGAACTCCGGTAGCGTGAAAGGCTGCATGACCCGCTGGTGAACCCTTCTCGGTCACGGGCTGGACGGCCGGCCCCGAAAGTCGGCCGGATACGGATCCTTATCCGTATCCGGCACCGGTGCACCTTCCCCGGGGAACCGGCCCCGGGGAAGGTGCACCGGGTCTGCCGAGGTGGCAGCGGAGAAGTGAACGTTCGGGGCGGCCGGGAGAGATCGGGCCGGGATGCCGCGGAGCCCCGCGGAACCCTTCCGGAACCCAGCGTGATCTCATGTGATCTCGCGTAATTCCGCGTAATTCCGCGGGTTCCGGGTGGTCCCAGCGGCTCGCGCGGCCGGGTGTCACCGACCGATCTCGACGTTCTCCAGGATACCGAGCGCGTCGGGGACGAGCACCGCCGCGGAGTAGTACGTGGTCACCAGGTACGAGATGATGGCCTTGTCGCTGATACCCGCGAATCTCACGGACAGGCCGGGCTCGTATTCGTCCGGCAGGCCGGCGTGGTGCAGGCCGATCACCCCCTGGTTCTCCTCACCGGTGCGCAGCGCGAGGATGGACGTGGTACCGGTCCCGCTGATCGGAATCTTGTTCAACGGGAGCAGGGGAACGCCACGCCAGGCCGGCACGTGCTGGTCGTGGAGGAGGACGGTGGCCGGGTAGATGCCACGGGCGGTGCATTCCCGGCCGAACGCGGCGATGGTCCGCGGGTGGGCGAGCAGGAAATGTGTGCTGCGTCGGCGGCTCAGCAGGTCGTCGAGATCATCCGGGGTAGGCGGACCGCTCCGGGTGTGAATACGCTGACGGAGGTCGGCGTTGTGCAGCAGCCCGAAGTCGGGGTTGTTCACCAGTTCGTGCTCCTGGCGTTCGCGCAGGGCCTCGACGGTGAGCCGGATCTGGTGCTCCAGCTGGTTGTGCGGTTCGTTGTAGAGGTCCGCCACCCGGCTGTGGATGCGTAGCACGGTCTGGGCGACGCTGAGCTCGTACTCGCGGGGGGCCAGTTCGTAGTCGACGAACGTCCCCGGCAGGTCCGGTTCCCCGGTGTGCCCGGCGGCGATCGCGATCTCCGCTTCGCCCAGGCGGTTGCTCGGGGGCTGGAGCCGGGTCCGGTACTCGTCGAGGTGACGCCGCAGCTCGTCGGAGGAGTCGGCGAGTTCGGAGAACTGCTGGCGCGACAGGACGAGGGCCGTCGTACCGGTGAGTGCGCGGGCCGTGAACTCCCAGGTCAGGTCCTCCTCGACCAGCGCCTCGTCACCGAAGTACTCGCCGTCGGCGAGTACGCCGAGTTCCCGCTCGTCGCCGTACTCTCCGAGGCCGAACCTGCCGACCTTACCGTGCGCGATCAGGAACACCTGGTCGGCGGCCTGACCGCTCTCCACCAGCACGTCTCCGGCAGCGAATTCCCGTTGGGCGAAGCGGTCCGCGAGCGCATCGAGCACCTCGCCGTCGAAGCCCCGCAGGGCGGGCAGCTCGCCGAGTTCGCGCGGAACGACCCGGACCTCGGATCCGGTGGTGGTGAACGTGAGGAGTCCGTCCCCGAGTACGTAGGTCAGACGGCGGTTGACCCGGTACACGCCGCCGGACGCCTGGACCCATGGCAGTATCCGCAGCAGCCACCGGGAGGTGATCTCCTGCATCTGCGGAACGGACTTGGTGGTCGTCGCGAGATTGCGCGCGGCCGCCGTGCTCAGACTCAGCCGGGGCTCTTCGCCGCCGGCATCCGTACCGGCCTGCACGGGTTCGGTCATGACAGACTCCACCTATCTCTGGTTTTCGCAGGGGCAGTTTTCCCACTGGGAGTGGGGGTTTACACTGGGGGTATGGGGGTTTTCCCGGAGTGCGGTTTCTATTGACCCGACGCACATGTAGAAGGCGCGGCCTGTGCACGGTCATAGGAATGTGCGGGCGTGACGGATCCCGGCGGCTGGCCGCCGACCGCAGGTACATCGAACCGACACGAAATGCGGGACGTCGAAGTTCCGATGCTGYGCTGGGTGAGTCCCGCCTTCCCTGAGTAGCGATGACATCTATGGGCGCTCCGTTGGTGTAACCCCCCCCATGGCGTCGAGTCAACAGGAGACCTGCGCTTGTCTCGAACGGAACGCGCGTCGTCTCGCCGCRCATGGGAAGCCTCCCGCATCGATCCCACGGGCGGCAAGCACTTTGCGGAACCAATCAGATCTGGTCCGGGCAGACCGGCCTGCTCTAGTCCTCGGCCCGGCCCGGCGACCACGCACCGTAAAGGGCGGCCAGGCGTTTTCTCGATCGTTTTCCCGGTGTCCCGGACGAACTGTCGGTACGCGGCGGACAGGAGTACCGTCCTCCTTTTCCGCTGGTTGATCCAGTCCGCCGGTGGATCAAGCGCCGATCGGCGCCCGTGTCCCGACCGTGGTGATATCGGGTCGAAATCTGGTCCGGCTGGCGGTCGGAGCGTTCGCGGAGTCCGCGCGCAAAATTCCTTCGGTGATATTCGTTCGCGCCGCGGAACATAGCCAATTTCCGGGGAACCCGGGTGGGAGCGCCGTCGTCTCCCTCGAGTGYGGCGTGCGGGTATTTCTTCACCCCCTGCGGTGGGCCGGAAACGTCACGGCGACGGGGACGGAGACGGCGCGTGGCGTCCCACCCGGTCCAGACCTGCCGCGCCGGCCCGTCCGCGGCAGATCCGGACCGGTTGCGGACTTCTCACGACACGCCGTAGACGCTGACCGCTTCTCCTGGTCAGGGCCTCGGCCCGAGTGCCCGTCCCGGGCCCGCAACCGCGGCCTGGTCCGATCATCCGCCGGATGCGGCGGCCCAGCGGCCCAGCGGCCCAGCGGCCCCGGCGGGGCCAAAGGCCTGGAGATTGCGGGACCTGTGGCCATTGCGGGACCTGTGGCTATGGCCGAAAAGGGGTATCCGTCCGCCCGGCACGGCTGGTCGGATGATCGACCCGAGGCGCATCGTATCGAGCCGGTCCTGCCGACCGAGGGAGCCATTGCCTCCCGGCAACGGCGCCGGCCGAATCCCGCGATGCGAGGGGCATGCCTCGGCCGGTCGCCTTCGGTTCAAGCTTCGACTCAAGCCTGGACGCCAGGAATTATCACTATACGTGTCTTTGGGAGGGTATCGGCGTTATTCCGTCGTACGCGCCGGTCGGCGTGACCGGTGCGGCGTGACCGGACGGCGCAGGTGCTCCCAGGCATCAACTCACCGTCATCGCGCCGACGGGTTACTAGGAATTATGAGCTACTCATGGGGCCGTTTAGGTGGCTACTTCGTACTGGCCCTGATTGGGGACGTCGGTAGGCGGCGAGCTGCCCCGGCCGGATCGGGGCACTCTCGGTACCCCGATCCGGCCGGGGCAGGTTGACGAGCCCAACGTGCCGGTTGGGCCCCGCCGGTCGGGCGTCCTCGATGCCGCGCGATTTCGAGTGCCGTCTCGGGGCACGCCGACATCGAGGTCTCGATGGGCGGACCGTGATGAGGAGGACATCATGCCGATCAATGACGCTGGGTTCGACGGCGGCCGAGCGGCGCAGTTCTCCCACGACGACGTCGTGGGAGTCCTGCTCGAACAGCACGCCCGCATCCGCGAGCTGTTCGCGGACGTGAAGTCGGCGGCGGGCGAGCACAAGCGCCGGGCGTTCGACGAGCTGCGGGCGTTGCTCGCCGCGCACGAGACCGCCGAGGAGATGGTCGTGCGGCCGGTTACGAAGAAGATCGACAGCCGGGTGGCCGAGGCGCGCAACCACGAGGAGGACGAGGCCACCCGCGTGCTGCTGGCGCTGGAGAAGATGGATGTCGGTAGCGCCGAGTTCGATGCGAAGCTGGCGGACTTCGAACGGGCCGTTGTCGACCATGCCGAGCATGAGGAAAACGAGGAGTTCCCCCGGGTGCACGCGGCCCGCGACGCCAGGCAGCTGGAAAGCATGGGCCGTCGGCTTCGGACGGCGGMGAAGTTCRCTCCCACCCATCCGCACCCGTCAGCCGCCGGTTCGACCGCCAAGCAGTGGACGGTAGGTCCGATCGCCTCGGTCATCGACCATGTCCGGGATGCCGTGACGCGGCGGG